>JAKDKP010000236.1 GCA_030453285.1 Propionibacteriales bacterium | reverse complement strand
GAGATTGCCGAGTCCTTCCGCCAATGGAACACCGGCGTGCTCGACTCGTACCTGATCGAGATCACCGCCACCGTGCTGGACAAGATCGACGAGCGCACCGATCAACCGCTGGTCGACGTCATCCTCGATGCCGCCGCACAGAAGGGCACCGGGACGTGGACCGTCCAGTCAGCGCTGACTCTGGGTGTTCCGGTCGGTGCCATCGCTGAAGCCGTGTTTGCTCGGGCCGTGTCCAGCCAGCCCGATCAGCGGGCCGCGGTACGGGCGAAGTTCGGCGACGCCCCCTTCAGTGCCGCCGCCGACAAGGCGCAGTTGATCACCGATGTCGAGCAGGCGCTGTATGCCTCCAAGATCGTCGCGTACGCCCAGGGCTTCGACTTGATCAGGACGGCGAGCCAGGAGTTCGGCTGGAACATCCAGCCCGGCGACCTCGCGACCATCTGGCGTGGTGGCTGCATCATCCGTGCCGCCTTTCTCGACCGGATCAAGCAGGCGTACGAGACCGATCCGCAGTTGTGGAACCTGCTCGTGGACGACACCTTCGCCGCCGACATCTCCGGTGCCGAGGCCCAGTGGCGCACCGTGATCGGTCAGGCTGTCGCCAACGGCGTTCCGGTCCCGGCCTTCTCAGCCTCCCTGTCCTACTTCGATTCGCTGCGACGCGGCCGATTGCCCGCCGCCCTGGTCCAGGCCCAGCGGGACTTCTTCGGTGCGCACACCTATCGTCGCGTTGACGCCGAGGGCAGCTTCCACATCGACTGGAGCGGCGACGGCGCTGAAGTCTCCTCAGGCTGAGGAGACCCCGGGTATGAATCGTGAGTTCGTGGGGTTGCGCGGAGTCCCGCCCACACTGCTGCGGGTGGCCGCCGGCGTGTTCATGGTGATCGGCATCATCCAGGTCGTCACCTTCGCCGTCGAGCGACTGTGGCCGTTCGCCGTGGCCGGGGCCGGGTTCATCGTCGGCGCGGTCCTGCTCGAGCTGATGGCCCGCCGCCTACGCGCGCTCGATCGGCTGCCGATCATGCTCGATGTCCAGTACCACGGCCCCGCCGTCGGCATCCTGCTGATCATCCTGGTGGTCGCCCTCTGCTTCTCGACCTTGGCCTGAATCCGGCCCGTGGGCGGCCGCACGCAGCTCGGACCGGTGAGCCAGCGTGGCGCGCTCACGACCGGTGGCCTGACCATGATCAACTTCGGCGGCGTCGATTCGGTGCCAGGCCGGCAGGTCGAGTGGTGTGATGCCGCGATGCCGCAGCAGCTCGGCCAACGACTCGAGACCCTCGGGGTGCTGGGGTGAGAAGTCGCCCTCGTCGATGTCGTGCAACAGCGACTGGACGGTCTCGGTGGCGTCGGACTTGTTCGTGCCGATCACTCCGGTCGGACCGCGTTTGATCCATCCGGTGACGTACGTGGCGTTGATCGTACGAGCAGGTCCGGGGCCGCGGTCGTCCAACACCCGACCCTCGTCGTGCGGCACTCCACCGGTAGCGGGATCGTACGGGAGCCCGGGAAGTGCGACCCCGCGATACCCGATGGCCCGGACAACCAGCCCGGCCGGAAGGTGATGGGTGGCAGATGCGCCGGGCCTGGTGTCGGCGACCCGGACCCCCGACACCCGTTCGCCTCGTGGTGAGTCGGTGACCTCGATGTCGGTCGGCGAGACCCAGAAGTGCAGATGGATGCGACGACTCGCCCCAAGGCGGCGGGGCCCTCCCGCCCAGGCGAGGAACTCGGCCATGTTCCGCTGCGCGACCTTGCCAACGGCGGCGTTCTCCTCCGCGACCCAGTCGAGGTCGTCGGGGCCGATGATCACGTCGCAGCCGTTGATCCGGCCGAGTTCACGGACTTCCTTGGTGGTCATGGTGGTGTCGCTGGGGCCACGTCGGGCGAGCAGGTGGACGTCGGTGATCTGCTTGGCACGCATGGCGGTCAACACCTCGTCGGCCATGTCGGTGGCTGCGAGCTCGTCGGCGTCCTTGATCAGGATGCGCACGACATCCAAGGCAACGTTGCCGGCTCCCACCACCACGGCACTCCGTACGTCGGCCAGCAGCTCCGCCGTCGGCACCACCGAAGGACTTCCACCATGATCAACGGGGGGATGGGCGCCCGGGACCCGATCGGGGTGAAGGTCGGGATTGCCGGTGTACCAGGACACGAAGTCCGGTGCGCCGATGCTGCCGATCGCATCCTCGCCAGGGATACCGAGCCGTCGGCTGGTGGCTGCACCGAACGCGAACACGCAGGCGTCGACGCAGGATCGGAGTTCGGCGACGGTCAGATCCCGCCCGATCGTGACATCGCCATAGAAGGTGACGTTGTCGCGCGACAACGTCCGCTCGAGGGTGGTGCGGACCGAACGGATGCTCGGGTGATCGGGGGCGACGCCGTACCGGACGAGACCGAATGGCACCGGCAGGCGGTCGATCACCACCACCCGCGCGTCGACGTCGTTCTGGTGGGCGAGCGCTTCGGCGGCATAGATGCCGGAGGGCCCCGCTCCCACCACCGCGATCACGAAGGGAGGCTGGGGTGACGTCGTCGTCATGGCGCCATTGTGCCGCACCTGCCGAGGGCGGCGTTGGCGACGACGGGGTGCGGTCAACGACGAGGGCGCGTACCTGGTCGGGTACGCGCCCTCGGGTGTGGCGGGTGCGGGAACTCATCGGGTCTGTTGCCGACGAGCCCGCTCCTGACGGCGCGCGGATCGCTGGACCCGGATCGCCTCATTGAGCAGCCAGTTGTGATGGGCACGTCGGCTGCGGTGGTGTTGGGATTGGTAGGGATATTCCTGATACAACATGGTGGATTCCTCGCCTGGGCAGGCAGACGCAACCGTCTGCGGTGCCCGTGTGGTGTGTGAGTGGTGCCCAGCCCGTTGGCTGGGCGGCTTCGGTGGCGCGACGCCGTACGGCGCCCGGTCGTCACTCAGAAGGCGACGACCGGAAGGGCGCCGTACGAGTCAGTGAACTTGATCACTGCGTACACCTCCTTTCCGGTCGGGTGATGATGATCATCACCGGATGCCGTTCAATCTAGGACCTTGACGAACGGGTGTGCAACGGAATTGATTGTCCGACGATCAGCCGATCAACGCTGGGCGTTCGGATCGATGCGTCACTGCGCTCACTGGGGGAGCTCGGTGATGGGGAACTCGTCGTCGATGGAGGCGAAGTGGCCGCCCATTGCCGCGGTGTAGGCCGCGGGGTTCCCGTTACGCAGGGCCTGTACCAGGTCACGGTGCCAGCCAACGCGGGCGTGCGGATCCGGAGGACGGTAGCCCTCCCACTCCTTGGCCATCTCCATGGTCCGGAAGAAGACCGAGATCAGTTCGGTGACCAAGGGATTGCCCAGGGTGTCGTACAGCGCGAGATGGAAGGCGAAGTCGATATCGCCCAACTTCTCACCCGCATCGGCACGTGCAGTCATCTGTGCCAGCACCTCGTCCAGCCGGTCCAGTTGCTCGGTGGTGACGGCGTCGAACACGCGCTGGGTCAGTCCGATCTCGATCGCCTCGCGCACCTGCAGGGTCTTGCCGATCCTTTGGAAGTCGTGCTCGGCCACAGCTCGCGACAACATGAAGCCGACACCGGCCTCCAGGGCATCGAAGGACAGGTCGGCGACGAAGGTGCCGGTGCCCGGTCGGATCGTCACAATGCCGATCGCCTGCAGTCCCTTGATCGCCTCCCGCAGCGGGTGGCGACCGACACCGAGCGCAGCCATCAGGCTCGGCTCGTTGGGCAGCAGATCACCCGGTCGCAAGCGGTTGACCAGGATGTAGTCCTTGATCCGGCCCTGCAGATTGCTGGCCATCTGTTCCCTTCGTGAGTCTCCGGTGTCGTCAGCCTGCCACGCCGTCGTCGCTCTCGGGCGCGATTTTGTCGTCCAGGGTGAAGGTGAGGAAGCGGATCTTCTCAAAGGATTTCTTCTCACCGGTCTCATACAGCAGTCCGACCCGACCGTCCGGCAGGGCGACCAGGTCGGAGTAGCCGGCCATCGCGTCGGACACCTGCCAGGCCTGCTGCCAGGTCCGGCCGTCGTCAGCACTGATGTTGATCATCATCTGGCGGCGACGTTCGGGATCGGACGGAGCAGACACCAGCAGCAGGTCTTCTTGTCTCAGCAGGGATCCCTGGATGATCGGTGAGACGATCCCGGTGGCCGGCGCATACGCGGCCTCGAGGGTTTCGCCGCCGTCGGCTGACCAGGCACCAACGCGAGCCGCGCCCTTGGTGGCCAGCGTTCCCTCGTGGTTGCGCGCGTTGGCATGCAGCCGTCCGTCGGTGAGCTCGGCGATCATGTTCTCGTTGGCGTTGATCTCGTCACCGTCGTTGCGGTCGACGAACCCGACCCGCCAGGTGTGACCGCCGTCATCACTGATCAGGCAGTGCGCACCGCCATAGGTGTGCAGGACACGTCCCTGGTCTCCCTCGGGCACCATCGAGTGATTTCCCGGTACGACAAGGCGCCCGGCCCAGCGCCGGTCGGTCAGTGCGATGCCGTGTCCGGGTCCGGTGGCGTACCAGCCCCACCCGGCCGGCTTGGCCTGGTCGGTGATGTCGGCCGGTTCGCTCCAGGTCTCCCCGCGGTCGGTGCTGCGCTGCAGATGGACCGTACGGGTGTTGCGTCCCGACGAAGCGGTGGTGACCTCCTTCTCACCCACGTCACCGGCATTGCGGCAGGACAGCAGGACGATGTCACCGGTGGCCGGATCGACAACGGGTGCAGGGTTTCCGCTGGTGAAGCCGTCGGCGCGGGACAACACTTTCAAGGGTCCCCACGTACGGCCACCGTCGTCACTGATGCGCAGCACCAGGTCGATCTGTCCGGCATCGTCGGGGGAGAGCTGCCGGCCTTCGGCGAAGGCCAGCACGCGATCCCCGCCGGTGGCCAGCACTGCCGGGATCCGGAAGGTGTGGTACCCGTCGGAACCGGCGGTGAATACGGTCGATTCGGTCGAAATGGTTGCAGACATAGGACGTACTATGTC
>JAKDKP010000235.1 GCA_030453285.1 Propionibacteriales bacterium | reverse complement strand
GGCACGACCGGGTTGCCCCACCAGACGCGGCGTTGGTTGTCGTGGACGTCCCAGGTGACGACCGGGTTGTCGGGGTCACCGGTCCAGTAGTCCTGGGTGTAGATCTCGATCCGGTGCCCGTCGGGATCCCGCAGATACAGATAGAACGCGTTCGACACCCCGTGCCGGCCCGGCCCGCGTTCGATGCAGTCCGAGCGTCGCAGGGCGCCGAGCTTGTCGCAGATCGCCAGGATGTTGTGCTTCTCGTGGGTGGCGAAGGCGACGTGATGCAGCCGGGGACCATCACCGCCGGTCATCGCGGTGTCGTGCACCGTCGGCTTGCGGCGCAGCCACGACGCGTACACGGTGCCCTGATCGTCCTGGATGTCCTCTGTGACACGGAATCCGAGGTCTTCGAGGTGGGCGACGGCGCGCGGCACGTCGGGGGTGACCTGGTTGAAGTGATCAATTCTGACCAGGGCGCCGGGAGTG
The DNA here is from genome assembly GCA_030453285.1 of Propionibacteriales bacterium. Lineage (GTDB taxonomy): Bacteria > Actinomycetota > Actinomycetes > Propionibacteriales > Propionibacteriaceae > Carbonicoccus. The sequence continues at coordinate 4,595 of JAKDKP010000235.1, read as the reverse complement.
ATCAGGTCGTAGCGCCAGGCGAGCCGTTCGGCATGCTCGACGTCGCAGAAGAACTCGTACGGGAACCCGAGCGGATCGGTGACGCGCACCGAGTCGCCGATGCCGCGGACGAACCCGTCGGAACGCCGCTCGATCCGACAGCCCAGCTCGCTGTAGAAGGCGACGGCCTTGTCGAGATCCTCCGGCGCCCGAACCCGGTACGAGATGGCGGCCACGGCGGCAACCGGCCCCTCGCGCAGCACGAGGTTGTGGTGGATGAACTCCTCGAAGCTGCGCAGATAGACGGTCTCGGCATCCTCCTCGGTGACCACCAGGTCGAGCACGTCGACGTAGAAGGCCCGTGAGGCGGCGAGGTCGGTGACCACGAGTTCCATCGACGCGCAGCGCACAATGTCGGGTGGCGGTGAGCTCGGCGTGGAGATCGGGTTGATCATGATCAGCTTCCTTGCTCGTCGTCGGTCGTCTCGGCGGGCTTGCCGAAGACGGGGTTGTGCACCTCGCCGAGGTTGATGTGTACCGCCTGCTGGTCGGTGTAGAAGTCGATCGACCGATAGCCGCCCTCGTGGCCCAGGCCGGACGCCTTCACCCCGCCGAAGGGGGTACGCAGGTCACGGACGTTGTTGGAGTTCAGCCACACCATGCCGGCCTCGATGGCCTGGGCGAAGTTGTGCGACCGCTTCAGGTCGTTGGTCCACACGTACGCGGCGAGCCCGTACTTGACGCCGTTGGCCAGTTCCAGTGCCTCGGCTTCGGTGTCGAAGGGGGTGATCGCCACGACGGGGCCAAAGATCTCCTCGGTGAAGATGCGGGCGTCGGACGGTACGTCGGCGAAGACGGTGGGGGCGACGAAGTTGCCGGTCTCGAACCCGTCCGGGCGACCACCGCCGGCGACCAGACGGCCCTCGGTCTTGCCGAGCTCGATGTAGCCCATCACCTTGTCGAAGTGTTCGGGGTGTACGAGGGCGCCCACCTCGGTCTTCGGGTCGCTCGGCAACCCGACGACGACACGCCGGGCCTGGGCGGCGTACCTGTCGACGAACTCGTCATAGATCGGTCGTTCGACGAGAATGCGCGAGCCGGCGGTGCAGCGTTCTCCGTTGAGCGAGAACACGCCGAAGATGGTGGCGTTGATCGCGGCTTCAAGATCAGCATCGGCAAACACGATCGCCGGGCTCTTGCCGCCGAGCTCCATCGACAGGCCCTTCAGGTGCGGAGCGGCGTTGGCGAAGATCAACTGGCCAGTGCGGCTCTCCCCGGTGAACGAGATCAACGGGACATCGGCGTCCTTCACAAGCGCGTCACCGGCCTCCTCGCCGAGCCCATTGACCAGGTTGAACACGCCTTCGGGCAGTCCGGCCTCTTCAAAGATGCCGGACCACAGCGACGCCGACAGTGGGGTGAACTCGGCCGGCTTCAGCACCACCGTGTTGCCGGTCGCCAGGGCGGGGCCGAGCTTCCAGGATTCGAGCATGAACGGGGTGTTCCACGGGGTGATCAATCCGGCGACACCGATCGGCTTGCGGTTGACGTAGTTGATCTGACGGCCGGGCACCTTGTAGGTGTCGTCGCGCTGGGCGACGATCAGATCGGCGAAGAATCGGAAGTTCTCCGCGGCCCGACGTGCCTGCCCCAGTGCCTGGGTGATCGGCAGGCCGGAGTCGTACGACTCGAGCTCGGCCAGCCGCTGGTCACGGGACTCGACGAGGTCGGCGATCCGGTGCAGGATCCGCGATCGTTCTCTGGGCAGCATCCGCGGCCATGGGCCCTCGGTGAAGGCCTTCCGAGCGGCGCTGACGGCGGCGTCGATGTCGGCGGACTTGCCGGCCGCGGAGGTGAGGTAGGGCTGGTTCGTCACCGGGTCGAGCACCTCGAAGGTCGACCCGTCGATGGAGTCGACCGAATGGCCGCCGATGTAGTGCTGGATGTGTGCAGGCAGGTCGATCATGCGTTTGGTCCCTCCGATGGGTGTTCGTGCTGCAGGTAGGCCTCGAGGGTGGCGTCGTGGTGTCGGCGCGCGGCGGTCTCGATCTCGGCCAGTGGGGCGTGCTGCTCGATCAGGTGCAGGATGCCCTCGTGTTCGCGGACCGACTCCGGTGCGCGGTCCGGTACGAAGGTGAAGGTGGAGGCGCGCAGGTGGCCCAGCCGCGCCCACTCGGCGTGCACCAGGTCGAGGATCCGGGGGTTGCTGCAGCGGTCGAACAGGACGGTGTGGAACTCCTGGTTGAGCGCGGTGAACGCACGCGGGTCGAATCGCTGCAGCACCTGGGCGAGTTGATCATTGACGCGGCGGGCACGGGCGATGTCGTCGGTGGTGAGGTGTCGGGCCGACAAGGCGGTGGCGGCACCTTCGAGCACGCCGAGGGCCTCCATGCTGAACCGGTAGCCGGTGTCGTCGATCATCGACACGTGCGCTCCGACGTTGCGTTCGAAGGTGACCAGATGCTCGGCTTCGAGCTGGCGCAGAGCCTCCCGCACCGGCACGACACTCATCCCCAGTTCGGTGGCGATCGCGTTCAGCACCAGCCGATGACCGGGGGTGTAGTCGTGTCCGAGGATACGGTCCTTGATGAATTCGTACGCCCGCTGGGACTTACTTGGGGCGCGGGTGTCGGTGCTCACTGCTCGGACCCGCCGCGTTCGGCCACGAATTTGGCGCGCCACTCGGCATTCATCGGGAAGAGTCCCTCGATCGGGTGGCCGTCGGCGATCTGTTGCGCCACCCAGGCGTCCTCGTCCTCCTTGGCCAGTGCCTCGTCGGCGACCTGTTGGGCCAGACCCGGCGGGATGACGATCACGCCGTCGGCGTCTCCGACGATGATGTCTCCGGGTTGTACGGTCGCCCCGCCGCAGGCGATGGTCAGGTCGTGGTCCCACGGCACATGACGGCGGCCGAGCACGGCCGGATGGGCGCCGGCGGCATAGACCGGAATCCCCACCGCAGCAACGGCATCGGCATCCCGTACGGCCCCGTCGGTGACGATCCCTGCCGCGCCTCGACTGCGCGCCCGGATGGCGAGGATATCGCCCAGGGTGCCGGCGGTGGCGTCACCACGGGCCTCGATGATCAACACCTCACCCTCGCCGACCGCGTCGAAGGCGCGCTTCTGCGCGTTGTGTCCGCCGCCGTGGGTCTTGAACAGGTCTTCCCGGTTGGGGACGAACCGCAGCGTACGGGCGGTCCCGACCAGCTTGGCGTCGGGATGATTGCTCCGCACACCGTCGATGGCGACATTGTTGAGGCCGTGCTTACGTAGCTGTTGCGACAGGCTCGCCACCGGGACGCGCATCAGCGTGGTCCGCAGTTCGTCCGACAGACCATGATCAACAGTAGTGGCGGCCGGCAGTCCCGCGGCGTCCGCAGAGCCCCAGGCCTCCGTACGCTGTTGATCATCGACCGCAGGCAAGGACCCGAGCTTCGGATCGAACGCCGGGCCCCCGCCCTCGACCACCGTCGTGACCAGTCTGCCGGTGCTGTCGCGTTTCGACGCGCTTGTTCCTCGCTCGCTCAACGAGCGGCAGTCGTCCACTTCCACTTCGACGACGTCACCGGGGACGACGACCGAGGAACCGGCGGGGGTGCCAGTGAGGATGACGTCACCGGGTTCCAGGGTGAGGTGCTGAGACAGGTCGGCGACGATCTGGGCCAGGGGGAAGATCAGCCCGGCGGTGGTGTCGTCCTGGACGAGGTTGCCGTTCACCCACGTACGCACCCGTAGGGCGGTCGGGTCGAGGTCGGCGGCCTCGAGCAGCGCGGGTCCGAGAGGGGTGAATCCGTCGCCGCCTTTGGAGCGCACATTGGAGCCCTTGTCGTTCGCACGCAGGTCATACAGACCGAAGTCGTTGGCGGCAGTGACCCAGCCGACGTGACTCCATGCCTGGTCGAGCGACACGTGCCGGGCGGTGTTCCTGATCACGAGGGCGATCTCGCCTTCGAAGGCGAGCAGTTCGGTGCCAGCCGGTCGTTCGATCATGCCGCCGGATGGGGCGAGCGAGCTGGTGGGCTTGAAGAAGTACGAGGGTGCCTCCGGCGTACGGCCGCGTTGCTCGGCGCGTGAGGCATAGCTCAGATGGACCGCGATGATCTTGCCGGGCCGAGTGGGCAGGACGTCGTCGTTGATCATGAGCTCCCTTGCTTGCGTGGTCCTCGAAATCATATATGATCCGAGCGGCTGGTCAATGACACGGAAGTCACAGGGAGCGGGCATGCAGTTCCACCATCACGGGTACGTCTCCGCCGACCCGCGTGTCCAGCCGGCATCGGGGGCCGGCATCGACCGACCGGACGATCTGCCCGACGATGTCGACGTACTGATCGTCGGGTCCGGCCCGGCCGGGATGATCCTTGCCGCGCAACTGTCGCAATACCCATCGGTGACGACCCGGATCATCGAACGGCGGCCAGGTCGCCTGGCGATCGGTCAGGCCGACGGCATCCAGGCGCGCAGTGTGGAGACGTTCCAGGCGTTCGGGTTTGCCGAGCGGATCACCGCCGAGGCGTACCGGATCACGTCGATGAACTTCTGGGCGCCGGACAAGAATGACCCGACCAAGATCATCCGCACCCAACGCACACCGGACGACCCCAACCACATCAG
>JAKDKP010000234.1 GCA_030453285.1 Propionibacteriales bacterium | reverse complement strand
TGGCCTCCCGTACCAGGACCCGATGATCAACGGGTTGCCGCCGGACCGCGAGCCAGCCTGCTCGGGCCAGTTGGCCGCGCAAGTCGTCCACCTCCGCCACGGACCCAACCCTGACGGCCAGATCAATGATCGGCTTGGCCATCAACCCGGGGACGCTGGTGGAACCGATGTGCTCCACCGTCCATGTCCGATCGGCCGCGGTCAACAGGTGCTGGGCGGCCCGGGCGAACGCGTCGGACCATCCAGGATCATGATCGACCAGAACTGTCATCAACTGCGGACGGCACGGCTCGGCTCGCTCTCGTTCCAGAGTCGGTCGTACGCGGTGATCACGTAGCTGTGCTGCTCGCCCGCAACCGCCTCGGTGTCGACCCACAGATGGGCACCGCGCCGGTCCGCTCGCACGGTGGCGACCAGGTTCGTGGCATCGTCAAGATCGGCGGCGACAGGATCGGCATCACCTCCGAACCGCCAGATCGCATACGAGGTGGGCAGGACAGGACTGCGCGAGGTCCACCGCACCTGGACTCCGGCCCTGGTTCGGCGGACCGAGACCGCCTGCGGCGCGGGCGGAGCGACCCCACCGAGATGATTGATCACCGGCACCAGCGCAGGTCGGCTGTAGTGTTCGGCAACAATCGCAGAGATGGCGCCCTTGGCGTCGGTCCGCACGTCCTTGGCGCTGAACCACACGTCCCCGTCCACCTCGGGATGGTCCCGGTTGAACGTCAGGTGCTTCGAGAGTTCTTCGGGGTCGGTGAAGGCCCCGGAGGTCACCTTGTAGACGGCCTGTCCGATGTAGAGCGCCACGTCGGTGTCGGCAACCACGTCGGCCCACCACGGCACGAGCTTGGCGTAGTCGGCGACGGCCAGCCCGATCTGCCAGTAGATCTGCGGATTGATGTAGTCGACCCAGCCCTCCTTCACCCACCGTCGGGTGTCGGCCGATATCGCCGCGTACGACTCGGTGCCGCTGGTCTCCGATCCGAGGGGATCGGTCGCCTTGTTGCGCCAGATCCCGAACGGACTGATGCCGAACTTCACCCACGGCTTGAGCGCATGGATCCGCTCACCTATCTCGCGCACCAGCAGGTTGATGTTGTCGCGACGCCAGTCCTCGATGGTGACGATCCCGCGTCCGTGCTCGGCATAGGTGGCGGCGTCGGGGTAGTCCTGCCCTGCCACCGGGTAGGGATAGAAGTAGTCGTCGAAGTGCACCGCATCGATGTCGTACGTCTCGACCGCATCCAGCATCGCGTCCTGGACGAACGCACGGACCGCGGGGATGCCGGGGTTGTAGTACAGCTTGCCGCCGAATGGGAACACCCAGTCGGGGTTCTTCCGCGCCGGATGTGTGGGGACCAGCTTGCCGGGGTCGGTCTGCATCGACACGCGGTACGGGTTGAACCAGGCGTGGTATTCGAGATTGCGCTTGCGCGCTTCGGCCAGTTGAAAAGCCAGCGGATCGTAGCCCGGGTCGCCGCCCTGGGTGCCGGTCAGATACTGCGACCACGGTTCGTACGGCGAGGGCCAGAAGGAGTCGGCGGTCGGCCGCACCTGGCAGATCACCGCGTTGAGGTTCAGCTTGACCGCCAGGTCGAGCCAGGCAATGAATTCCGTCTGCTGCTGCTCGACGGTCAGCCCGACCTTGCTCGGCCAGTCGATGTTGACCACCGAGGACAACCACATCGCCCGGAACTGGCGCTTGGGTGCCGGCGCTTCGACGGCATGCCCGGGCAGGACGCCGATCCCGGCGGCAAACGCGCCACCCACGACGGTCGCTCCGCCGGCCAGACGCAGCAGCGCACGGCGGTCAAATGCTCCGGTGGTCGGTTCCATGGGACTCCTTCGCGGGGCCGGGTCGACGCCGACCGGCTGCTGACGTAGTTCTGAACTTCTCACGCTCCGGGGTCGGCGGCAAGGCGTTCGGCGTCAACGAGCTCAGCCGCCGAGTTCTTCGGTAACGATCGCGGCCGCAGATCGCAGGGCCCGCAGGGTTCGTACGGCGTCGGGCTCGGCCCGGCCGGCGAGACCGCAGGTGGGAGTGAGCCACCACCGGTCGGCCGCGGACGGGTCGAGGCCGAGTCTCTCCAGACGTCGCAGCACGCGGCGGGCCATCGGATCGGGCTCGCTCACCGGCCCGGAGGTGGCGGCCACGCCGAGTGCCAACCCCCGGCCACCCTCACAGGCGGCGCCGAGGACATCGCACTCGGCGGCGGTGATCAACGACTCGTCGAAGGAGAACACATCGACCGGTGCCTGCTGGAGTTCGGCGTACGGCATGCCTGCCGCACAACTGTGCAGCCACCACGTGACGTCGGACGCTTTCATGATCAATTCGACCGCCCCGACGATCTCCGGCAGGTCGACCGTACGGTGTCGCGAGAAGCCGCTGGCCGTGGCCACGCGACCGGCTCGTACGGCCGGCAGCAACGGTTCATCGAGCTGCCACACCGGGGCGACGTCGGGCATCCGACGCCGCAGTTCATCGGTCAGCTCGGAAATGCCCGCAGCCAGGGAGGCGGCCACCTCGCGACGGGCGCCGTGGTCGGCAAGGACCTTGTCCCCCATCGGCCGCTCCAGGGACGCAGCCAAGGTCCATGGCCCGGTGACGCTGAATTTGAGCGGACCGACGTACCCCTGGGCCTGCTCCTCCAGCCGGTCGAGATCATCCCGGAACAGCTGGTGGGCTCGGCGTTGATCATGACCAGAACCGTGGTGCAATCGCCAGCCGGCCGGCTGCAGGTCGAAGTCCAGGCCGGGCAGCAGGGCGGTCGCCCGGCCGATCATGCCGGCCTGCGCGCCACGGGCCGGCAGCTCCGGCAGGACGGGCAGGTCCGGGGAATCGGTCAGAGCGATCCGCAGCGCCAGGTCCAGGTCGGTGCCGGGCCAGGAGCCGATCTGGCTGACGCAGACCTCAGCCATGCCCAGTCTCACCCCTGCAGGGCGCCGGCAGCCGCGGCGCCCACCCGCTCGGTGGCCGAGATGGTGCTGCTGCCGATCACCTGATCCTCGTCGTACAGCACAGCCGCCTGCCCGGGGGCGATACCGGTGGCCGACTCGTCGAGGGTGATCATCACCTCGGTGCCGTCGAACTCGGCGGTCGCGGGGACCGGAGCACCATGGGCGCGCACCTGGACCCGACCGCGCCAGTCGGCGGCGATCGGCTGACCGGTCCAGGTCGGTCGGATGCCACGGATCCGGTTCACCTGCAGGGATTCCTGTGGTCCGACGGTGACCCGATTGTCCACCGGCGAGATGTCGAGCACGTAGCGCGGACGCCCGTCGGAGGCCGGCGCCCCGAGGTTGAGCCCCTTGCGCTGGCCGATGGTGAACTGGTGGGTGCCGGCGTGCTCCCCCAGCTCAGCACCCGATTCGTCGACGATCGTGCCGGGTCGCTGCCCGATGCGCGCATCGAGAAAGCCCTGGGTGTCGCCGTCGGGGATGAAGCAGATGTCGTGACTGTCCGGTTTGCGCGCCACGATCAGTCCACGCCGGTCGGCCTCATCGCGGACGGCCGGCTTGCGGGTGTCCCCCAGCGGGAAGAGAGAGTGTCGGAGTTGATGTTGATCAAGGACGCCCAACACGTACGACTGGTCCTTGTCCTGATCAACGGCTCGCCGCAACTCCACTCTGCCGCCTGCCTCGGTGAGCTGGGCGTAGTGCCCAGTGGCGACCGCATCGAACCCCAGCGCCATGCCGCGCTCCAGGACGGCGGCGAACTTGATCTTCTCGTTGCAGCGCAGGCACGGGTTGGGTGTCCGCCCGGCGGCGTACTCGTTGACGAAGTCGTCGATCACGTCGTCGATGAAGCGATCGCTGAGGTCCCAGACGTAGAACGGGATGCCCAACAGATCGGCCGCGCGACGGGCATCGTGGGAGTCCTCCTTGGAGCAGCAGCCCCGGGCACCGGAGCGGAAGGACTGCGGGTTCTTCGACAGCGCCAAGTGCACGCCGGTCACCTCGTGTCCGGCATCCACCATCCGCGCTGCGGCCACGGCGGAGTCCACTCCCCCCGACATTGCTGCCAGCACCTTCATCGTCACCCTCCTCGCGCGCCGTTCGCCTCATCCCGGCCATGCCTGGCTCAGCGCCCCAGACTACCGCCGCCGGCCCGTGGTGCCGATTCGCTCGTTGCCCTGCCGCTCCCCCGCTGGTCGTGGCCAGGACGACGGAGACCGCCGCCAACGCCGGCCACCCCCGTTCGACGCACTCGTACCTCGCTTGCTCAACCACCGAGCAGGAGCGCGCTCGTACCTCGCTGCGACCGAAGCCTCAGCCGAAGGCCGTACGGGCGCGGGCGACGGCATCGGCCAGGACCGCGGCCAACCGGTCGATGTCGGCGTCGGTGGTGGTGTGCCCCAGGGAGAACCGCAGAGAACCCGATGCCTCGGCCTCGGTCCGCCCCATCGCCAGCAGCACCTCACTGGGTTGGGACACCCCGGCGGTGCAGGCCGATCCGGTGGAGGCGTCGATGCCGGCGGTGTCCAGCAACATCAGCAGGTCGTCGGCGCGCACACCGGCGAAAGTCACGTTGACGATCGCCGGAGACCGCTCGGCCTGTGCCCCGTTGACCCTCGTGCCCGAGATCCCGCTGACCAGGGTTTCGATCCGCTCGGCCATCTCTCCCAGTCGTACGGCTTCGGCTTCCCGGTGATCGACCGCCCAGCGTGCGGCGGCGGCAAACCCGGCCGCCAGGGCCGGCGCCAGGGTGCCGGACCGGAGATCTCGCTCCTGCCCGCCACCGTGTCCGATCGGCGAAAGCCCGACACCGCGTCGCAGCAGCAGCGCCCCGATCCCGATCGGACCACCCACCTTGTGCGCGGAAAGGCTGAGCGCGTCGAGTCCGGAATCGGTGAAATCCAGCGGTACGTGCCCCAACGCCTGGACGCCGTCGGCATGCGACCAGGCGCCGGCGGTACGAGCCCGCTCGGCCATCGCGGCCACCGGTTGGATCACACCGGTCTCGTTGTTCACCCACAGCAGCGACACCCCGGCCGTCGGTACCGCGAGCAGGTCATCCAGCGCACCCGCCTCGGCCACCCCCTGGTCGGACACCGGCCAGGC
>JAKDKP010000233.1 GCA_030453285.1 Propionibacteriales bacterium | reverse complement strand
GGTGGAGAACCTGCCCACCTCGGGTGACCTCACCTGGCCGGGGGGAACGTGGAACTCCGGTGCCACCTCGCCCACCGCGGGGGATGAGCCGACGTCACCGTGTCAGACCTGGCGGCCATCGGAGCTGGCAGGACTGACCGGTTCGGCGGGTCGCGTGTTCGACCTGCAGGGCCCGATCACCGGCCGAGGGCAGGCGTACGTGCTGAGCTTTGCCGGGGATGCCGAGGTGACCGCGGCGTACGAACAACTGATGACCGACGGTGCAGGGTGTGCGACACGGCTCGGCGGCCGTGCTTCTCAGCGACAGGATGCGAGCGCGCCCTGGGGATCGGGAGAGTTCGTCGATGTCACACTGCCCGGACCGGCAGGTGATCGTACGGTGTCGACCGGTGTTGGCCGGGTCGGCACGCGGCTGGTCTGGTTGGCCATCGAGGTCGACGGCACCGAGGTCGGCGTCCTCGACCCACAGGCCGACCCCGACAACAGACACACCATGATCAACTCATTGCCGAAGGCCATGCAGCGGCTGCGCTGATCATCACGTGGATCAGCCCGATGGTCCTGATCAACAAGCCCTGATCAACAATCGGCGCAGGTGCCGAAGATCTCGAGGTCGTGGCTGACCTCGCGGAATCCGTTCGAGGCCGCGACACTGTCGGCCCACTTCTCCACCGTCGGTCCGGTGATCTCCACGGTCCGTCCACAGGAACGACACACCAGGTGGTGGTGATGGCCCTGGGAGCACCGGCGATAGGCCGCCTCACCGTCGGCGGTGCGGATCACGTCGACTTCGCCGCCGTCGGCCATCGCCTGTAGAGTCCGATAGACCGTGGTCAGTCCGACCGAGGCGCCACCACGGCGCAGGTCATCGTGAATCTGCTGGGTGGTGCGGAAGTCGTCCTTCTCGGCCAACGCCTCGCCAACGGCTGCCCGTTGCCGGGTCCGACGCTGCGGCCCCGATCGGTCGGTCATCTCGTGCTCCGTTCGGTGAGGTGATCAATGTTGGCCCGGATGGTCACCGGCCAACTGCTGCCTGCTCGAGGTCTCGTCAAGCCGGACGGTGGCGATTCTACGAGGTCGTCGCCACCACGCGCCGAGTGGCCAACTGATCACGAACAGACCGATCGCGATCACCACGATCAATGCACCGGGCGCCAGATCGATCTGGTACGAGATGGTGACCCCGCCGATGGCGGCGAGGACACCGATCGCCATCCCACTGGCCAGGGTGAGCTGGAATCCGCGGACCAGGTTCTGTGCGGCCGCGACCGGGATCACCATCAGTGCGCTGACCAGGAGCAGCCCAACGGTCCGCATCGCCAAGGTGACGGTGACGGCGGCGAGCACCACGATCAACAGGTTGTACACCCGCACCTTGAGCCCCACGCCCTTGGCGAAATCCTCGTCGGCGCTCACCGCGAACAGGCGGGGCGCGAGGCCGATGGCCGGGATCAGGACGAGCGCCGACAAGATGCCGATCACCGTCAGATCCTCGCTGCTGACCGTGGTGAGGGATCCGAAGAGGTACTGCGACAGGGTTCCGGTGCCTGCACCGGCAGCACCGGACAGCAGCACCCCCGAAGCGAGCCCGCCATAGAAGAGGATGGCCAGGCCGACGTCACCGCTGGCCTTGCCCCGCTGTCGCAGCACCTCGACGAGCACCGCACCGATCACGCACACCACCACTGCCACCGGGATCGGTGAGGTCTTGGTGATGAACGCCAGGCCCACGCCGGCAATGGCCACGTGCCCCAGGCCGTCACCCAACAGGCTGAGGCGGCGTTGCACGACGTAGCTGCCGATGGCCGGGGCGAGCAGCCCGGTGAGCAATGCGGCGATCAGGGCGCGCTGCATGAACGGGTAGCCCAACATCTCAAGCATTGTCGGAACGCCTTCCCGTAGGGCCCGTCAGACGACCCGGCAGCAGGGCCGCTTCGGCATCGTGATGATCATGGTGATGATGTGCGGGGCCACCCCCCAGTGCACCGTCGGCAATCACCTGCCCGGCGCGCAGGGTAACTGCGCGGTTGATCAAGGAACGCAACGGACCGAGCTCGTGCAGCACGACCAGCATGGACAGCCCATCGATCATCAGGCCGGCGATGATGTCGGCGAGCACCTGTTGGTGTTCCAGATCGACGCCGGCGGTGGGCTCGTCCAGGACGAGTGTCTCCGGGCCGGCCACCAGGGCACGGGCGATCAGCACCCGCTGCTGTTGACCGCCCGACAGGGTGGAGAACTCCTGACGGCGCCGGTCGTCGAGTTGCACCAGGTGCAGGGCATCGCGTACGGCCTCCCGATCCCGCCGACGGGCAGGAACGAACGGTGGCCGCAGCGAGAGACGTCCCGTGCCCACGATCTCGGCGGCCGTTGCCCCGCTCAGTCCGGACAGTGAACGCTGGGGGACGTAGCCGATCCGTCGCCACTGACCGAACCGGGACAGCGGCGTACCGAACCAGTTGACCTGCCCACCGTGCAGACCGGTGAGGCCCAGACAGGCTCGCAGGAAGGTGGACTTGCCCGATCCGTTGCCGCCGAGCAGGGCGACGGCCTCTCCGGCGTCCAGACGGAGCGACACCCCCCGCAGTATCGGCACCCCGCCCAGCACCACGCGGACGTCCTCGGCCCTCAGTACCGGGGGTGGACCGGATTGTGGAGTCATCGGCATGCGTTGGCCGTCCGCAGGGCGGTGAGATTGGCCCGCATCACGGCCAAGTAGTCATCGCCCGCCGACTCGGCAGTCAACCCCTCGAGTGGGTCGAGCACACCGGTCTGGAGTCCGAGGTCACCGGCGATCGAGTTGGCGACGTCGGGGGAGACCAGGGTTTCGTAGAAGATCGTGGTCACGTCGTGCTGAGCGATCTCGTCATGTACGGCCGCGATCCGGGCCGGGGAGGGTTCGTTGTCGGGGCTCAAACCCGAGATGCCGATCTGGGTGAGTCCGTACGATCGGGCGAGATAACCGAACGCGGCATGGGAGACCACGAATTCCTTGCGCTGACAGGATTCCAGGCCGGTGTGGAACTCACCGTCCAGTGCTTCGAGTTCGGTACGCAGGGCCGCCAGATTGGTCTGGTAGTCGGTCGCGTGATCGGGGTCGGCCTCCGTCAGCTTCGCCGTCACCTCCTCGGCGATGATGATCATGTTCGCCGGGTCGAGCCAGACGTGCGGGTCGAGCTCACCATGGTCGTGTTCGGCGTGCTGGTCCTCCCCGCCGTGGTCCTCCCCGCCGTGGTCATGGTCGGCGTGCTCGCCGCCGGTGCCGGGCAGCGGCTGCAGGGGTACCACCGAGGCGACGTCGACGACCCTGGTCTGGCCACTCTGTTCGACGGCGGTGTCCACCGCGGCCTGGAACGACTTCTCGTACACCACGAGGTCGGCATCGCCCATCGAGCCGATCTGCTGGGGGGTCAGCTCGAGGTCATGGGGTTCGGTGCCGGGTTGGGTGAGGGTGGTCACCTGACCGTGCGGCCCCGCGATGCGCTCGGACACGAATTGAAGCGGATAGAACGCGGCGACGATGCTCACCTGATCAGAATCGGCCCTGTCGGCGTCGGGCGGTGCGCTGCCGCAGGCCGTGGCGAGGAGGATGGAACCGGTGGCCAGGGCGGCGCCGAGTGCTCGTCGGTAATTCAACATGGGAATCATTGTCATTTACGACCCGGGTCACGTCAACCCGATCAACGAACCCGCATGTCACACGAAGCGCGAACCCGCGATCGCCAAGATCAACAGCAGCATCACGATCCGGATGGCACGCTGCCCACCACCGACCACGGGCCACGACAGGTACCCCAGCCACGCCACCCACAGGAAGCAGATCGCCAGGCCAACCATGCCGACGGGGATCGGAGCCAGTACGCCGATCGCGAGCAGCACGATGGTGGCGATCGGGATGATCGCCTTGGGCAGGGAGCTCAGTCGCACCAGGGCCGGCCGGCTGAGTCGCTCGACGTCCTTGCGTACGGTCATGTCCTCACCCCATCCGTGGGACGTTGTCGCCCACCAGATCTGCTTGCTCGTACGCGCTCGGTTCATCGATCGCCATCGACAGCATCGGCACCACCACCATCTTCGACTCCATGCTCGACAGGGCCCGGCGATACGATCCGACATCGACCCATCGTGTAGTCAGCGTCCACAACTCGGGCTCGTCGAGGTTGCGGGCCAGATCGACGCTGAGCAGGCCGACACGGGTGTTCAGCACCTCGACCGCAGCCTCGGCCTTGGCCAAGAACGCCGGAGCCTCCTGGACGGGGACCCGGAAGCGCGTCAGCACGATCATGGCCGCCATCCTCGCATGGGTGCTGCCGGGGCACGGTGAGTGTCGGGGTCGAGGTCGAGCTTTCCGAGTCGGCGACCACGTAGGGTTGGCGGGGTTCGACGGGTGCCAGCCGGGTGTCCCGTCCCACTCGATGTCTGGAGAGATCGTGGCCCCGAAAAGTCGTGTCGACGAAGTGATCAGCCTGTGCAAGCGTCGCGGGTTCGTGTTCCCCTGTGGGGAGATCTACGGCGGTACGCGGTCGGCCTGGGACTACGGGCCCCTGGGCGTGGAGCTGAAGGAGAACATCAAGCGGCAGTGGTGGAAGAACATGGTGACCGGCCGGGAGGACGTCGTCGGTCTGGACTCCTCGATCATCCTGCCCAAACAGACCTGGGTCGCCTCCGGTCACGTCGGAACCTTCACCGATCCGCTGGTGGAATGTCTGTCGTGTCACAAGCGCCAGCGTGCCGATCACCTGCAGGAAGCCCTGGCCGAGAAGAAGGGCATCGACGACCCCGACTCGATTCCGCTGTCGGACATCAACTGCCCGCACTGCGGCAACAAGGGGCAGTGGACCGAGCCGCGCGAGTTCAACATGATGCTCAAGACCCACCTCGGCGTGATCGAGGACGAGTCGGGACTGCACTACCTGCGGCCAGAGACCGCTCAGGGCATCTTCATCAACTTCGCCAACGTCGTGCAGACCTCGCGCCGCAAGCCTCCGTTCGGTATCGCGCAGACCGGCAAGAGCTTCCGCAACGAGATCACCCCGGGCAACTTCATCTTCCGCACCCGCGAGTTCGAGCAGATGGAGATGGAGTTCT
>JAKDKP010000232.1 GCA_030453285.1 Propionibacteriales bacterium | reverse complement strand
CCTCGCCCCGTCCGGCGATGTGGTGGTGGCCCATGCGTGGGGAGACGGCGCCGTACGGGCCCTTGATCAACTTCCTCGCCTGCTGGGTGCTGACGATGATCCAGATAGCTTCGAGCCACAGCATCCGCTGCTCGTCGAGGCGCACCGGCGTCTGCCCGATCTGCGGATCGGGGCCACCGACGCGGTCGGGGAGGCACTCTTTCCGGCCTGCCTGGAGCAGGTCGTCACCGGTCAGGAGGCCTATGCGGCGTTCCGCGCATTGACCCGGCAGTACGGTGAACCGGCGCCCGGACCGACGGCGGACGCCGACAGCCCTGCGTACCAGATGATGGTGCCGCCGACGGCCGAGGCCTGGGCCAGCATCCCGAGCTGGGACTACCTCGCCGCCGGGGTGGAAGAGCGGCGCTCCCGACCGCTGGTGACTGCTGCCCGGCGCGGCCCTGCGCTGGAGCGAACCCTGACGCGTCCACTCAGCAAAGTTGATCATGCCCTGCAGTCACTGCCCGGGATCGGCCCGTGGACCTCGGCCGAGACAAGACAACGTGCCCACGGCGACCCCGATGCGTGGAGCGTCGGCGATTATCACATCGGCGGCATGATCACCCACGCCCTGGTTGGCGAGAAACTTGGCGACGAGGCCGCCCTCGAACTGCTCGCCCCGTACGAGGGCCACCGGTATCGCGTCCAACTGCTGATCGGCGCCACGGTCGGCCTCCCGCCCCGACGCGGACCCCGTCGCACCTTGCCCACCCACACGCCACGAGCAACGCGCGGGCGCTCCTGATTCAGTGGGGCCGGAGCCGCTCAGTGAGCCGAGCGAGCCCTGTCGATGATGCCGGGCATGGCTGCGGCGATGGCATCCCAGGTGGCATCGAAACCGGAATCCTCGCCGTACCAAGGATCGGGGACACCTGAGCCCGGCTCGGCATCGGGATCGAAGTCGGTGAGCAACCGGACATGATCAGAGTTGTTGATCAAGGAACGCACCCGATCGGCATGGAGTTCGTCGGCGCAGACGATCAGGTCGGCCCCCTCTGCCTCGGCCGCAGTGATCTTGTGGGCGGCATGATCACCGGTGCGGCAACCGTGCGCTGAGAGCACCTGCTGGGCACGACTGTCGATCGGGTTGCCGCGTTCCTCGTCACTGACGCCGGCACTGGTGAACTCGACGCCGGTCAGCCCCGACTCGGCTGACGCCTGCTCGGCCATCCGCTCCGCCATCGGTGAGCGGCAGATGTTGCCCCAGCAGACGAACACGATCTTGTAGGTCATAGCGGCGATGCTCTCATGATCCGGCCGGCCAGCTGCAGCCGATCACCTGGACGCCAGAGCTAGCGAAGCTTGATCTTCCGGATCGCCAGCACCGATACCGCCACCAGCATCGTGGTCAGGAGGAGCGCCGAGGCGAGAATCGGCGCGACTCCGGCCGGACTCAGGTCACCGGAGTTGGTGACCGCCACCGACCCGAGGTTGAGGGTCTGGGTGTTCAGCGCCTGGGGAATCACGTAGCCCCGGGGACGAAAGGCCTGCGAAGTGATCGCCGGTATCGCGGCGACGCACCCGGCCAAGCAGATCGCGATGGGTGCCCCGAACGACTTCAGCACCATCGACAGCAAGGACTGCACCGCGATCAGTGGCAGAGCAGCGATCACCGCGAGAGCCCCGGCGACGGCGAAACCCCACGGAACAGCGCCGTCCAGCCGCCGCCCCCCTGCAGGAGGCAGTTGATCTCACTCCCCGCGAGACCGAGATCCTGACCCTGATCTCCGATGGGCTGTCCAACCCCGAGATCTGCGATCGCCTCTGGTTGTCCATGCCGACGGTCAAGACCCACATCGGCCATCTGCTGGCCAAGACCCACTCCCGTGACCGGGTCCAACTCGTCCTGTACGCGCTGCGCAGCGGGGCCGTTCCCCCCGATTGAATGCGGACTCGCTCACGGTGGGCTCAGGGAGTCAGGTGATCTTGGTGCGGAGTTCCTCGATCGCCTTGGTGACCCGGCGCGTACGGGTGTCCTCGGCCTTGGCGGAGTCGATGGAGAGGGCCAGCCGTTTCTGGTTGCTGGGGGAGAGCTTGGCCCAGGCGTCGGCGAGCTCGGGGGTCAGCTCGGCGGCCAACGACTCGGGTGGGTCGACCGTACGGGGTGCGTCATCGAGGTCAAGTCGTACGGCCACGGTGTCGCCGGCCCCACGACCGGTGGCGGCGCGGGTCTCGGCGTTGAACGAGATCAGGTGTTGCCCGCCCATGAAGGCGGTGGTGGTGCGGTACGAGTAGCCGCCGTCGATGGTGACCACGACCGGCACACGTTTGCCGCGGTCGAAGCTGTCCACCACCTCCGGTGGTACGACGATGCCGACATTGTTGCCGCCGGAACCCCACAACTCGGTCGTGAACTCTGCCGTTGTCGCCGCCATGGCGTACTCCCTTGGTCAGGGCTGGTGATGTCGGCAACGATGCCACGGCATCACCCTGTCGGGAAGACCCGGACAACGAGGTCCCCGACAGGATGTCCCGGACAAGGACGTCCCGGACAAGGATGAGGGAACTCTCATTGGTCACTGGGCCGAGGACCGTCGTACGTCGGGCATGCTGGATCGATGCCGAGCCCCCGCAACACCTCAGGAGTGACCCGGATGACCGTCCGTGGCCGCATCCTGACCGCGGTGCTGTTGACCACGGCATTGGCGATGTTGTTTGCCGGGACGGTGTCGTACGCGCTCGCCCGCTACGACTCGGACCGTCAGATCGCGTCGGCGTTGGCGCAGGAGGTGGAGGAGTTCCGGGCCAATGCCCGGCTGTCCACCGACCCGGCCAACGAGCTGCCAGTCACCGATCCCGAGGACATCCTGCGCTACGCGGTCGGAGCCACCTATCCCGACGACAACGAGGGTGTGCTGGCCCTGGTGAACGGGACTGTCGAGCTGGTTCCCAACTCGGGCACCACCCTCCAACGGTCCCTGCAGGCCGACGCGGAGTTCATCGCCCTGGCTGCGGCGGTCCGGCCCGACGAGCAGGTGCGCGTACGCTACGCCTCCACCGCGGCCCATCGTGACATTGCCTTCATCTCCATCCCGACGCAGGTCGCCGGCAACCCGGACCTGGGGCACTACGTGGTCGGCATCGACCGGACCGTGCCGCATGGTGAGGTGGACCGCAACCATCTCGTTTACGCCGGTGCCGGGCTGGTCGTGCTCGCGATCGTCGGCGCCGTCGGTCACCAGGTGGCCGGTCGACTGCTGGCACCGTTGCGCTCGCTGCGGGCTACCGCCCAACGCATCACCGACACCGACCTCAGTGACCGGATTCCGGCCGACCAGGTGGAGAGCCGGGACGAGGTGGCCGATCTGGGCCGGGTGATGAATCAGATGCTGGACCGGTTGTCGGCCTCGTTCGACGCCCAACGACGCCTGCTCGACGACGCCGGGCACGAGCTGCGGACACCGATCACGATCGTCCGAGGGCATCTCGAGCTCGTCGATCCGGACCGTCCCGACGACGTGATCGAAACCAGGGAACTCGTACTGGACGAACTGGATCGGATGCAACGCCTGGTCGATGACCTGCTCACCCTGGCGAAATCGCGCCGACCCGACTTCGTCTCGCCCGCGTCGGTGGCCCTTGATGAGCTGATGTCCACCGTCCTGGACAAGGTCACCACCTTGGGGCGGCGGGCCTGGACGATCGAGTCGGAAGCCGACGAGATCGTCTTCCTTGATCAACAACGGATCAGTCAGGCGATGATCCAACTGGTCGCCAACGCCGTACGATTCACCACCGAGGGTGACGTGATCGCGCTCGGGGCCGAGGTCGAAGGGCAGACCATCCGGGTCTGGGTGCGGGACGAGGGGGTCGGCATCTCGGCGGCCGAGCAGGAACGCATCTTCACCCGCTTCCATCGTGGTGCCACCCTCGAGCAGGGTGATCTTGATCAGGACGGAGCCGGACTCGGGCTGAGCATCGTGACCGCCATTGCCGAAGCCCACCACGGACATGTCGAACTCGAATCGGTCCCCGGTGAGGGCTCCATCTTTTCCCTGCACCTGCCGTACGACAACCCCCAGGAGTGATGATGGCTGCCATTCTGATTGCCGAGGACGAAGCGCGGATCGCCGCCTTCATCGAGAAGGGCCTCCGTGCGGCCAGCCACGCGCCCACGGTGGCCAGCACCGGTCCCGACGCCTTGTCGTACGCGCTGAGTGGTGAGTTCGACCTGATGATTCTCGACATCGGGTTGCCGGACATGGATGGGTACGAGGTGCTCGAATCCCTGCGTGGACAGGGATCTGGGCTGCCAGTCATCATCCTCACCGCACGCGACTCGGTGGCCGACACCGTGGCCGGGCTGGAGGGAGGCGCCGATGACTACATGGCCAAACCGTTCCGGTTCGAAGAACTGCTGGCCCGGATCCGGATCCGGCTCAAGGATCAAGGTGGCGCGCAAAGTGTCGTGCTGACCCAGGGGGATCTGTCGCTGGACCTGCGTACCCGCGTGGTCGCCGTCGGCGATCGCCGCACCGAGCTGTCGGCGAGGGAATTCGCCCTGCTGGAGACCTTCCTCCGCCACCCCGGACAGGTGCTGAGCCGTGCGCAACTGCTGTCACGGGTGTGGGGGTACGACTTCGATCCCGGGTCCAACGTGGTGGACGTGTACGTGCGCTATCTGCGCAACAAGGTGGGGGCCGATCGCATCCTCACCGTACGAGGTGCCGGCTATCGACTGGTCCGTGACTGACGCGATCAGTCGTCGTCACCGTCATCTCCGGCGTCGTCGGAGTCATCGCCATCGTCGTCTGGACCGTCGTCGTCGTCATCGTCGTCGCCACCGTCCGGATTCACCGGCTTGGGAGGAGAGACCGGCTTGGCCTTCCGTGGCGTCTTGTCGGCCGGAGCCGACTGATCCTTGTCGGCGCGCTGCTTCTTGTCCGCGTCGTCGGTGTCGTCGGGGTTGGCATCGTCGCGCTTGTCGGCCTTGGAGTCATCCCTGTTCGGGGATCGCTCCGTCCTGGCCGCTGACGTCGGTGTGTGGTTGGTGGAGGGGGCGACATAGCCAGTTCCACCGACCGCGGGCTCGGGCTCGGGGCTGAGGAGCAGGG
>JAKDKP010000231.1 GCA_030453285.1 Propionibacteriales bacterium | reverse complement strand
GCGGGCATGGGACCAGGCCGTGGTGGAGCAACTGCGCACCGCCTTCGGCACCAGCGACGGTGCTCCGTCCGGCGATCGAGGAGAAGCATGATCAATCGGACCCGCGAACAGGTGCCCGACGGCCCCGTTGGGCCCGACCTTGGTCCCGTTGGGCCCGACCTCGGCCCCGCAAAGCCCGACCTTGGTCCCGCGGTCCCCCTACCGGCGGCCGATGGAGCGGCCTCGGTGGGGGATGGGGCCATCTCGGTGGGGGATCTGGCCGACGATGTCGTCCCGGGCCAACCCCAGGGCCGGGGATTCTTGCTGGTGTTCTGGCTCGGATGGTTCGGCGGTAGCTTCGCCTCGGGATCCATTGCCGGAGCGGCGGTGCCCAAGCTGTTCGCGTTCATCGACGACGCGAGCAAGGAGTACAACCTGTCCATCACCTCGGTGGTCAGCGGCATCATCGCCATGATCATCACGCCGCTGTTCGGTCGGCTGAGCGATCGCACCATGTCGCGGTGGGGCATTCGCCGTCCGTGGCTGTTTGCCGGTCTCGCCGTCGCCCTCGTCGGTGCCGCCCTGCTGTCGGTGGCCGACTCGCTGCCGGGTGTGCTGCTGGGACTGGGCATGGGGCAACTCGGCTTCGGAGCGATCAATATGGTTCTGCACGCCCTGATCGCCGACCAGGTGCCCAAGCGGACCCGTGCCCGTACCGCCGGAGTGCTCGGGGTCGGGGGCAGCATTGCGGTACTGCTCGGAGTCCAGGTGATCGCCTTCCTGCCCAACGACCAACGGTGGAGTTGGTTCATCGTGCCCGGGGTGATCGGCTGCGCCATGGTGCTCCTGCTGGCCTTCCGACTGAAGGACATCGTGCGGACTGCACCCGCAGAGCCGATGAACTGGAAGATGATCTTGTCCACCTACTGGCTGAACCCGGTGAAGTATCGCAACTTCTTCTGGGCCTGGTGGTGCCGGCTGCTGGTGACGATGTCGATCGTGTCGGTGACGACCTACCTGCTCTACTACATCATCGACGTGCTGGGATATCCGAAGGAGACGGCATCGGGTCTGTTTGCTCAGGCGGTCGTGGTGTTCTCCATCGGCAACGTGGTGATGACCATCCTGTTCGGGTGGCTCTCGGACAAGATCGGCCGGCGCAAGCCCATCGTCCTCATCTCATGCTTGTTCAGTGCGGTCGGGCTGGGGATGTTGGTGTTCAGCCACGACACGGTGACCTTCTTCGTCGCCCTGGCTGTTGTCGGGGCAGCGCAGGGGGCCTTCATCTCGGTCGACATCGCCTTGATGACCGAGGTGCTGCCCAGCATCAACGACGCCGGCAAGGATCTGGGAGTGGTGGCCCTGTCGTACCAGTTGTCGGGGCTGCTGGTGCCGGTGGTGGCGATTCCTCTGCTGTCGCTCGGTGGCGGCGGCAACTACCAGGCCTTGTACGTGGCCTCACTGGTCTGTGGAGTCCTCGGCGGGCTGTGTGTCATTCCGATCCGCGGTGTGCGGTGAGTTGATCATGTCGGCGGCCTAGAGTGCAGCCATGGATCCCGATCTGACCACAGTCGACTCGGTCTCCTCTGGCGTCTCGGTCCTGACCGATCGGCTGGGCCAGCTCGAGGGTCTCGTGGTGGCCTTCTCCGGCGGGGCGGACTCGGCGTTCCTGCTGGCGGCTGCGGTACGGGTGCTGGGCCCGGACCAGGTGGTGGCCGCCACCGCGGTCTCGGATTCGCTGGCGACCTGGGAGCGCGCGCCGGCCGGTGAGTTCGCCGCCGGGCTGGGGGTGCGTCATCTGTGGCCGACCACCCACGAGATCGAACGCGACGGGTACCGCGCGAACGCCGGCAATCGCTGCTACTTCTGCAAGGCAGAGCTGCTCGACGTGCTGGCCCCGACCGCGGCCGACCTCGGCTGGCCGGTGGCCACCGGCACCAACGCCGACGACGCGGTGGCCGGATTCCGCCCCGGGATCCGGGCCGCCGCGGAACGCGGCGCATTGACGCCGTTGCGCGATGCCGGGCTGACCAAGGCACAGATCCGTGAGCAGTCCCGCCGCTGGGGATTGCCCACCTGGGACAAGCCGGCGGCAGCCTGTCTCAGCTCGCGCATCGCGTACGGCATCACCATCACGCCTGCCAACCTGGCCCGGGTCGATCGTGCCGAGTCCTCGGTCCGCGCCGCCTGGTTGGCCGCGGTTCCGCTCACCGACCTGCGGGTCCGCGATCTCGGCGAAGATCGTGCTCGCGTCGAAGTCGACCGGCAGGCACTGGCCGTGCTGGACGATTCGCTGCGCGGACAGGTGGTGGCCGCCGTCGGTGCGGCCGGATTCGACGAGGTCGAGGTCCGAGCCTTCCGGTCCGGCTCGATGAACGACGCGTTGCGTGGGCAGACCCCGTTGTGATGTGCGGTGTCGCTCAGGCCGTACGGCGGCGGGTCCGCGGAACGATGTGCAACGGCACCCAGTCGCGCACCGAGGCCGGCGTCACCGTCCGGAACCGCAGCGCTCCCAGTCGTACGGTGGACAGATGGAAGTCGGACCAGCGGGGCCGGCCGACCGACAGGGTCAACCGGGAGGCGCGGGCCATCAACAGCATCATCGTGGTGGCCAGCACGGCGGTCACCGACCCGGTGATCAACATC
Source organism: Propionibacteriales bacterium (assembly GCA_030453285.1). GTDB lineage: Bacteria > Actinomycetota > Actinomycetes > Propionibacteriales > Propionibacteriaceae > Carbonicoccus. The sequence continues at coordinate 2,478 of JAKDKP010000231.1, read as the reverse complement.
GTGGTGCGTGGGCCGACGTTGTCCATGCTCCAGCCCAACAGCGGTCCACCGATGGCCTGCCCGCCCATCAACACCAGGGTGTAGACCGCCATCACGCGACCACGGACCGCGGGAGCGGCCGTGGTCTGCACCAGCGTGTTGGCTGCGATCAGGAAGGTGAGTGAGGTCAGTCCGCACATCACCAGCACCGCGCCGAACATCCAGGCACTGGGCAGATGCGAGGCGACGGCCTGCAGCAGTCCGAGGCCGGCCAGCAGGGGCACGATGTTGCGCAATCGCAGTTGGCGGTGGCCGCCGGCCGACAACAGGGCACCGGTCAGTGCACCGATGGCGTTCAGGCTGTTGAAGGTGGTGTAGCCGCCGACACCGAGCTGGAACTCCTTCTCGGCAAAGGCGCTCAGCACGACCGGCATGTTCATCGCGAAGACGCCGGCCACCCCGGCCAGTCCGATGGCCCAGCCGACTTCACTCGTACGACGGATGTAGGCCAGTCCTTCGCGGAGTTGCCCACGGGCACGGTTGGCGACCGTCGGAAGCTGGGTGACGGCCGGCTTGATCATGGCGATGACTCCGACCACGAGCCCGGCCGCGACGGAGTTGATCATGAACGCCCAGCCGAGACCGACACCGCCGATCAGGATGCCGGCAATGGCCGGTCCGATCAGGCCGGCACCCTGGAAGACCGAGGAGTTCAGACTGACCGCGTTGCGGATGTGCTGGGCCCCGACCAGTTCGGAGACGAACACCTGGCGGGCGGGGGAGTCGATGACGACAACGGTGCCGAGGACGAAGGCGATGACGTACACGTGCCAGACCTGGACCTGCCCGGTGACCGCCAGCACGCCGAGGACGAGGGCGCACGACGCCACCAGGCTCTGGGTGATCAACATGATCTTGCGCTTGTCGTACCGGTCGGCGATCACGCCACCGAAGAGGCCGAAGATCAGGAAGGGGGCGAACTGCAGCGCGACGGTCAATCCGACCGCAGCAACGCTCCCGGTGAGCTGCAAGACCATCCAGTCCTGCGCGATGCGCTGCATCCAGCCGCCGGTGCAGCCCAGCACCTGGGCCACCAGGAAGAGGCGATAGTTGCGCACCTCCAGGGCGGCAAGGCTGTTCGGCCATCGGCGCGGGATGTCGCCACGGGCACGGATCGGGGTCGAGAGACGGTCAACAGACGGCGAGCTGGGCATGAGGGCTCGCGTGCGCGAAGGCACGAAAATCACCAAGGTTCTGACAAGTTGGGAGGGTCGATCGGAGGAAGAGGCAAGCAACGCTGCGGGATCTGGCACCAAGCCTAGGTCACGGCCATGATGAAGTCACGTCATCACACCTATATCTCTCATTGAGATTCGTAATAGAATGCCGCCATGGCCAAGGAATCGGATTTCGACCTGCCCCAGCTCCGGACGTTCATCGCCGTGGCGACCAGTGGCAGCTTCACCCGTGCCGCCGAGCAGTTGGGTGTCAGTCAGCCGACGGTCTCGATCCACATCCGCCGCCTGGAGGAGTTCGTCGGCCGACAGCTTCTGCTGCGCGACACCCGATCGGTCACCGTCACCGACAATGGACAGGCGCTGCTCGGCTTTGCCCGCAAGCTGATCAGGGCCAACGACGAGGCCACCGACTACTTCACCGGCCCCGCCATGAGTGGCCGGCTGCGGTTCGGTGCCGCTGACGAGCTGGCCGTCAGTGAACTGCCGACCATCCTGCGCGCGTTCCGGCAGCACCACCGGGGCATCAACCTCGAACTGGTCGTCACCCAGTCCGGCGTGCTCCAGCGGCGACTGGCGGCCAACCATCTCGACCTGATCTTCATCAACCAGGCCGCCGACACCGACCAGGGGCAGCTCGTACGGCGGGACAGACTGGTGTGGGTCGGCCTCGAACGCGCCGAGATCGAGGATGATGCGCCGATCAACCTGGTCACCTACACCGCCCCCAGCCACAGTCGCCATGTCGCGATCAGCGCCCTTGAAGCGGCCGGACGTCAGTGGAAGATCGTCTGCAACACCCGGGAGGTGAACGGGCTGTTGGCCGCCGTACGGGCCGGGCTCGGGATCTGTGTGCTGGCGCAGAGCCGCATCCCTGACGGACTGCAGCAGCTGTCCGGTCGGTTCGGACTGCCGCACCTGCCCGATATCGAGATGGCCCTGTTGGCCAATCCGCGCGCCGCCCAGGGGCCGGTCGAGGCGCTGAGTCGAGCGATCCTGAACCTGCCAGTCACACCGATCCGACGCTGACCGCGCCGGGGATTCTGCGCGCGGCCGGTACTCACCGGCGGCCATGCGGGTGGACAAACAACTGGCGCCCGCCGGGTAGGCTGATGGTTGGTTTCCACTTCCGCCCGGACGAGATGTCTGGGCCCGTTCTCCTGTGAGGTCCTCGTGCCTGTTGGCAAGGTTCGGTTCTACGACGCCGAAAAGGGTTTCGGCTTCCTGACCAAGGACGATGGCGGCGACGTGTACGTGCGCGCCA
>JAKDKP010000230.1 GCA_030453285.1 Propionibacteriales bacterium | reverse complement strand
CCGCGAGGGTCAGCACCTGTTCCGGATGTATGTCGATCTTGGTGTCACCGCTGCCGATGATGGGGGCAAGGTGCGCAGCACCACGGTCGAGACCGCCATCGCCAAAGCGAACCAGATCCTTCATCCGTACACGTTGGAGGTGAAGGATGTCGCCTGGTACAGCGTGTACGAGGTGGGCCACCGGTTGTGCGACGCCTTCGACGATGTGCCGGTTGATCAGGTCGGGACGCGGGCGCCGCGGGTGTTCATCGCCGGCGACGCCTGTCACACGCACAGCGCCAAGGCCGGTCAGGGCATGAACGTGTCCATGCAGGACGGGTTCAACCTCGGCTGGAAGCTGGGCCAGGTGCTGACCGGCCGGAGCCCGGAAACGCTGCTGGCCACGTACTCGGCCGAGCGACAGGTGATCGCCCAGAACTTGATCAACTTCGACCGGGAGTGGTCGACCCTGATGGCCAAGGACCCGTCGGAGTTCGAGAGCCCCGAGGCACTGGGCGAGTTCTACATGAACACCGCCGAGTTCCCGGCCGGCTTCATGACCCAGTACGAGCCGTCGATGCTGATCGGTGGGGCCACCCACCAGGACCTGGCGACCGGGTTCCCGATCGGCAAGCGGTTCAGATCGGCCGAGTGTGTACGGGTGTGTGACACCAACCCGGTCCATCTGGGCCACCATGCTCGAGCCGATGGTCGGTGGCGCATCTATGCGTTCGCCGACGCCCCCGCGTCCGGCGAGGAGTCTGCGCTCGGCGCGTGGGCGGACTGGATGTGGTCCGATGCCGAGTCGCCGATCAATCGCTTCACCCCGCCCGGCGATCGCGACAGCCTGTTCGACGTCAAAGTGATCTTCCAGCAGTCTGTGGAGGATGTTGATCTTGGTTCGGTGCCGGAAGTCTTCCTGCCCCGAATCGGCCCGTTCGGCCTGATCGACTACGAAAAAGTGTACGCCGTCGACCCCGACTGTGACATCTTCGAGGCTCGTGGCATCGACCGCGCCGGTTGTGTCGTCGTCGTCCGTCCCGACCAGTACGTCGCCCACATACTGCCCTTGACGGCGACCACCGAACTCGCCAACTTCATCTCCCGTAGCCTGCTGCCCGCCTCCTGATCATTGGCCAACGTTCGAGGGTTTCGACACGCGTTCGGTCGTTCCTCACGAGCGCTGCTCAACCAGCGATCAGCCCCAGCACGGACGAAGTCGGGCTCACCCCGCGATCAACGGGCACGGACATTCGGTCGTTGAGCAAGCGAGGAACGAGCGCGTCGAAGCGTCTCACGGTCGGCCTCGAAGGCTTCGACAGGGCCTCGTTCGTTCCTCTCAAACGCTGCTCAATCAGCGGGGGCTGGTCTGGCCGTTCCTGTCAGGTGTTCATCCGCAGGATCTCCTGTTGGTAGGGGGCGACCACGGATCCGGAGATGCGTAGGTCCAGGAGCAGGAAGGGGCGCTCGTCGACGGGTTCGGTGACCCACTGGGCGAGGGCGTCAAGATCATTGGGGGTGCGGACGACGACGCCGCGGGCACCGACGGCGCCGGCCAGTTCGGCGAAGCTCGCCTCGGGGATCAGCATCGGTCCTTCGGCGAGGCCCTGGGCTCCGTACACGTTCACCTCGGCGGAGTACGCGCGGTCGTTCCAGACGACGGCAAGCCCGCGGCCGGCGGCCACCCGTACGGCGGATTCGAGATCGGCCAACGCCATCAGGCCGCCGCCGTCTCCGGTGGTCAGCACGATCGTTGATGTGGGCCGAGCCAGCGCGGCGCCGGGCACGGACGGGAAGCCGAGACCGATCGATTGGTAGGCGGTGCCGACCATGATCATCCGATCGGGGCTGGCGACGGGCCAGTACATGTTGGCCCAGCCGATGAAGTGGCCGCCGTCGGAGACCACGACCCGATCGGTGGGCAGCAGTTCACCGATCCGGGCGGCAGCGGTCCGGGCATCGAGCAGTCCGTCGGCGCAGATCCCGTCACCGAGCTCACGCGCATGCATGGCAGCGATGTCGACCGATTCCCGCCACCCACTGGCCGGCGCCGGGCCGATCTCGGCCACCAGGGCGGCGGCCACCGTGGTGGCGTCTCCGCGCAGATAGCGACCGACGTGCGGATGGGTCGCGGCCGGGGCGATGTCGACCTGGACGACGTCGGTGCCGGGTGCGAACGTCTCACCGAACCGCATCGTGAACTGGTTCAGTGAGGCGCCGAAGACGACGGCGACATCGGCGGTCCGGATCAGTTCGGCGCCAGCGTCCGTGCCGAAACCGCCGGTGACGCCGAGGTCGTACTCACTGCGCGGGAACAGGCCGCGACCCAGGGCGGTGCTGGCGGTGATCGCGCCGGTCGCATCGGCCAATGCGCCCAGCGCCGGTCCGGCTCCAGCCAGCCAGGCACCGCGTCCGGCCAGCAGCAGCGGACGTTCGGCGGCAGCCAGTTTCCGTGCCACCGCACTGATCGCACCGAGATCGTACGGCCTGGTCGGGCTCAGCGGTGCCGGCAGGCATGGCTGCTCGGTGTCGGGAACCGGCCCCGCCTCGCGACGTGCGACGTCGTACGGGATCGCCAGCACGGTCGGCACCCGATAGGTGAGCGCATGTTCGACCGCGATCACCGTCGTGGCGGCGGCATCGGCACGGCCGACGGTGTATGTCCTGGCCCCGACGGCAGCCGCCAGCGCGATCTGGTCGACGTCCCACGGCCGCGGACCAGAGGTGGGTTCGTCACCGACCACCAGCACCAGCGGCACATGCGCCTGGACCGCCTCGGCGAGCGCGGTCAGGGTGTTGGTGAACCCGGCGCCGTACGTTGCGGTCGCGGCGGCCAGCCGACCCGATGCCCGATGATGCGCGTCGGCGGCGACCACGGCCCCCGCCTCATGCCGCAGGGCGGTGAAGGTGGCCGGGGTCTGGCGTTCGAGAGCATCGAGGAACCAGGCGTTGCCGTTGCCCATCACGCCGAAGACATGATCAACATGGCGGGCGAGGGTGATGGCGACATGGGCGGAGACGTGCGGCATGGTGCTGCCTTTCGAGACGACGGAAGAAGAACCCGTATGTGTCTCGCGGTGCTGTCCGCTGTGCGCCCCTTTTGCGGGCGCCGGCGCCGATGGCGCCTGACGTCAGCATGATAGGCCCACCGCGAGGCCGATACGATCATCTCGGGTGACATGAACGATCCGACGAAGGAGCATCGATGAGTCAGGACGCTGATCGCACCACCCGCGAGGTGGGAGACAACGAGCAGGACCTGCTGGATGCGGTGCCCGACGGCCTGTTCATCGGGGGTGCCTGGCAGGCGGCCCGCGACGGCGGAACGCTCACGGTGTCCGATCCGAGCACGGGTGCGGTGATCAAGGAGATCGCCAGCGCGACGGTGGCCGACGGCACGGCCGCGATGGATGCCGCCAGCCAAGCCTTCGAGTCGTGGTCCAGGACTCCCGCGCGTGAGCGGGCGGAGTTGCTGCGGCGCGCCTTCGATCTGCTGCAGCAGCGGGCCGACGAGTTCGCATTGCTGATGACGCTCGAGATGGGCAAGCCGTTGACCGAGTCGCGTGGCGAGGTCACCTACGGCGGTGAGTTCCTCAGATGGTTCAGTGAGGAGGCCGCCCACGTGCAGGGCCGCTACGGTGCGAATCCCGAAGGCACCGGCCGGATGATCATCTCCCAGCATTCGGTGGGTCCGTGCTTCTTGATCACTCCGTGGAACTTTCCGTTGGCGATGGCCACCCGCAAGATCGCGCCGGCCTTGGCAGCCGGGTGCACGGTGGTGGTGAAGCCGGCCTCCCTCACCCCGTTGACCACGGTGTATTTCGCCAAGCTGCTGGCCGATGCCGGGCTCCCCGACGGCGTGCTCAACGTGATCAACACCCACAACACCGGACCGGTCTCCGATGCCGTGCTGGCTGATCGTCGGCTGCGCAAGCTGTCGTTCACCGGCTCAACCCCGGTGGGACAGCAACTCCTGGCGAAGGCGGCCAAGGGTGTCCTGCGCACGTCGATGGAACTGGGCGGCAATGCTCCGTTCGTGATCTTCGACGACGCCGATCTGGATGCCGCCGTCGACGGCGCGATCGCGGCGAAGTTCCGCAACATCGGTCAGGCGTGTACGGCGGCGAACCGGTTCATCGTGCACAGCTCGGTGGCCGAGGAGTTCGGTCGCCGGGTGACCGAACGCGTGCAGGGTTTCCGTACCGGGCGGGGCACCGAACCCGATGTCACGGTCGGTCCCCTGATCGACGAGAAGGCCGTCACCAAGAGCGGCGAACTGGTCGACGACGCCGTACGACGTGGGGCCACGATCACCACCGGCGGCAAGCCGGTCGACGGCGCGGGCACCTTCTTCGAGGCCACCGTGCTCACCGGGGTGAAGCCCGGCAGCAGGATCCTCGCCGAAGAGATCTTCGGGCCCGTGCTGGCGATCGTGACCTTCGACGACGAGGACGAGGCCGTACGGATCGCCAACGACACCGAGTACGGGGCTGGTGTCGTACGTCTACACCCGTGATCTGGCGCGCGGGCAGCGGATGATCGAACGACTGGACACCGGCATGATGGGGCTCAACCTCGGCGTGATCTCCAATGCGGCGGCGCCCTTCGGTGGTTGGAAGTTCTCCGGGATCGGCCGCGAAGGCGGGGCCGAAGGCATCCATGAGTATCTGCAGACCAAGTACACCCTGACCGCCGACCCGTTCGCCTGACGGCGTCGGGTCGCTATCGGCCGATCCGGCGCAGCCAGATCATGCCGATGATCGGCAGCACCAGGGGCACGAAGCCGTACCCCATGCCGAACTGCGACCACACCGACGCCCGCTGGAACAGGTCGGGGACGGTCACACTGAGCAGGCCGACGACCAGCACGCCGGCGAGTTCGATGCCGATGGTGATCCACGACAACCGGTACGCCGTTCGGCCCGGCACGGCCAGCGCGATGGTGGCCACGACGTAGACGAGCGCCGAGAACGCCGACAGTCCGTACGCGACGGGCGCCTCGGAGCCGCTCTGCACGAGTTGTACGGTCGAGCGCGCGCTGGCCGAGAAGGCAAACACTGCATACACCGCGATCAGGACCCGGCCGAAGCCGCGGCGGCGCGGAGACGCGGCGGACGCGGTCTCGTGGGCGGTCGGCACCG
>JAKDKP010000229.1 GCA_030453285.1 Propionibacteriales bacterium | reverse complement strand
CCAGGAAGCCGAAGCGCGCGATGAAAGAGACCACAGCAACACCGGTCCCGGTCGCCAGCCCGGGGATGTTGCCGGCAGCGGTAAAGGCGGTCGGATAGATGGACGCCACTCCGAAGCTCGCCAACCCGAACCCGATCACCGTCATCGGCGCCGACGGGAACAGCAGCACGAGCGAGAACCACACCGCCGCGAACAAGCCCCCAACGCGCGCCACCTGATCGGTACTGAACCGCTCGACCAGCCGATCGGCCACCAACCGTCCGATCGTCATGCCGGTCTGGCCGGCGACATAGGCCAGCCCGCTGATGCCCAGGCCGACCCCGTTCACGTTCTGCATGAACAGTGCACCCCACGTCATCGGTGCATCCTCCACGACGGCCGCGCCGATGGTGATCACGCCGAGCGCGGCCAGAATGCCCAGCACCGGACGCACCCGCGGCCGATCATGCTCGGCCATGTCGTGCCGCTCACTCGCATCATGTCCCGGCAGCATCCAGAACGAGGCGGCGATCGCACAACCGGTGAGCACGGCTCCGGCCACCGCGAGATGCAGTACCAGCGGCACTTGCAGGTACGCCATCAACGACCCGATCGCTCCGCCGCTCACTGCCCCCAAACTCCACCAGGCATGGAATCCGTTGATGATGGACCGCCCGTGCAACCGTTGGACCCGCATTGCATGGGCGTTCATCGCCACATCGCACAGGGAGTCGACCAGTCCGAGCAGGAAGTACGAGGCCGCCAGTGCAATCCAAGCCGGCGACACCCCGAAGGACCACAGGATCAGCCCGCCGATCATGGCCGCGATGATGGCCACACGGGCACTGCCGAACCGATTGATCAACCAACCCGCCAGCGCGCCAGACAGCAGCGACCCCACCGGCATGGCCGCCACGGCCAGGCCGAGCCACGTGTTGTCGAGGCCCAGGCGCTCCTTGATCTCGGGCAACCGGGGAATGGTGTTGGCCAGCAGCGCCGCGTTGATCACGAACAGCATCGTGACCGCGGCCCGCGCTCGTCGGGCATCCGCGGAGGGGCGGATACCGACGGCCGAACTCACCTGATCACCCTATCCGCTCTCGATGGGCCGACCCGACGGGCACCGTCCGTACGCTGCTGGCCAATCAGGGGTCAGCGGTACACGACAACCTTGGTGCCGATGGGGATGCGGTTGTACAGCCAGGCGAGCTTGGCCTTGTCGCGGGTGTTCACACACCCGTGGCTGTTGCCGTTCCATCCTCGCCGAGCGAAGTCGCTGGAGTAGTGCACGGCCTCACCGCCGGAGAAGTACATCGAGTACGGCATCGGCGACCGGTACTGCCGCGACCAATCGTTCTTCACCTTGCGGAACACCTTGAAGGTGCCCTCACGGGTGGGATTGGCCGACGACCCGAACCGCGCGTCGAGGGTCAACTGCACCTTGCCGTTGATCATGTAGCGCAGCTTGCGGTCGGTCTTGGAGATGCACAGCACCTTGCCCTTGGACTTGCACCGGCTGTCGATCGGGCCGGCCTTGGGCCTGGCAGGCTTCCGCGCCTCGGAGAGCAGTTGCTTCCACTCCGCCGAGCCGACGCTGATCTTCCCGTCGACCTTGCGGCCGGTCGCCTTCTCCCAGCGTTTCAGTCCGGCCCGGGTGACGGTGCCGAAGTAGTTGGTGTACCCCTTGGCGGAGAAGAAGTCCGCCCGCTTGTTGTTGTTCAGTGCCGTCTGCAACTCGCGGACCTTCGAGCCGCTGCTGCCGTACTTCAGTGTCGTCGCTGCTTCCGCGCTGGCGGATGGCCCGAGAGCGAGCACTCCGAGCGCGATGATCATGATGCCCGCGAGCGCGCTCCGGAGGCGGTTGGTGGTCATGGACGGTTCCCCTTCTGGTGGTCTGGACACCAGAATCCTAGGGTCGATCGGCTCCTCGGGAACTCTTTTGTGGCAAGGAAATTCGTCAACCAGTGCGGCGGACGAATCACCCGTCCCACTTGCATCAGTTGTCGCACCTGAAGCATCAGGTACGAGGGCCTCGACCCTGGGTGCCGACTGGCTGGACGGCCACCCCGCCGCATCGAGCCTCGAGGGCCCGGCACTCCCGACCGTGGATGAACACTCGACCGGTCTGGGTGGCCGACGCCTCCACGGGCGCCATGGCGCCGACCACGTACGCCACGAAGCCGCCGCTGAGCGAAGTGTTGCCCAACACCACCCGGCCGCCGTTGGTGTCAACAGCGAGCGTTACGCAGTCGTCGCAGAACGAGTGTGGTTAGCGGGGGAACTCCGGAGTGGCTGACCGCAGCCGGGGGAGGCGGTGATCAACTCGCTCATGGCGCCACTCGATCCTTCTCCGGCACGTCAGTTTCCGGTCCGGTCGACCCCGCGGCCCGCTTCCGTCGAAGGGACCGCACCCGTTGCACGATCCACCACACGACCAACGCCGCGAGCACGACGATGACAACCTTCTGGATGACGCCGGCGTACTGCTCGACGATCGGCCAGTTGTCGCCCAGCTGGTACCCGGCGATCACGAAGAGTGAGTTCCACATCGAGCTGCCGACCACGGTGAGCAGGATGAACTTCACCAACGGCATGCGATTCACCCCGGCCGGGATGGAGATCACCGAACGAACGCCCGGAATCACCCGCCCGATCAGCACCGCCTTCGAACCGTGCCGATCAAACCATTGCTCCGCTCGCGTGACGTCCTTGAGATTCACCAAGGGCAACTTGTCCAGCAGCGTACGAGTACGGTCACGTCCCAACAGTGCACCCAAGGCGTACAGCGCCAGCGCGCCGGTGAGGGAACCTGCCGTGGCCCACACGATGGCCTCGACCACTCCCAACTCGCCCCGGTTGGCCGCGACCCCGGCCAGCGGCAGGACGACCTCGCTGGGGATCGGCGGAATGAAGTTCTCCAGCAGGATGGCGATTCCGACAGCGGGGCCGCCGATCTGATTGATCAGGTCAATGATCCATTGGATGATGGCGCCCACGTGACGAGCCTACCGACGACCACCAATCAGCGTCGGTCACCACCAGCCGATGGCCAGACGGGTTCAGCGGACGACCTGCACCCCGGCCTCGTCCAGCGTGGCGTACGTCGCCTCGATCCGTTCGGGGGCAACCGCAGCCGTCAGGTCCACCAGGACCCGGGTGGTGAACCCCTCGGCCGCGGCGTCCACGGCGGTCGCCCGTACGCAGAAGTCGGTGGCAATCCCGACCACGTCGACCGACGCGACCCCGCGATCACGCAGCCAGCCGGCCAGCGGAACACCGTGGGCATCCCCCTCGAAGCCCGAGTACGCGGCCTCGTAGTTGCCCTTGTCGAAGACCGCCTCGAAGTCACGGAAGGTCAACGCGTCGACGAATTCCGACCCCGGTGTACCGACCACGCAGTGCGGCGGCCAGGAATCGACGAAGTCGGGCGTGTCGGAGAAGTGTGCACCGGGATCGATGTGCCGATCGCGGGTGGCGACGACGTGGTCGTAGCCGTGTGCCCCGGCAAGCAGCTCACTCACCGCGGTCGCCACGGCGGTCCCGCCCGGCACTCCCAGCGATCCGCCCTCGCAGAAATCGTTCTGCACGTCGACGACGATCAGTGCCGTGGTCATGTTCGGTCCCCCGCCTGCTTGTCTGCCGTGCCGGCCTCGGCCGGCGAGAACGTGTCGCTCACCCCCTCACCAACCGGTTCGATCCACAGCGTCTCGATCACTGGCTCACCCCGCGACATCTTCAACGCGTCCAACGGCAACTCCGCCAGCGAGCCGGTGTGCCGTTCGCGGGCTGCGCTCAACGATTCGTCGTGCACGATTTCGCCGTCGGTCACCAGGCGGACCAGCAGAGGACGGTCGTTGTGATCACCCTTCGGCGGTTCACCGATGCCGACCACTTCGGCACTGGCGACCCCCTTGTCGTCCAACCGTCGCATCGCGTATTTGCGGCCACCGATGCTGATCTTGTCCTTGCTCGCCTTGGCGACTGACCGCAGCGGCGCATCGGGCTCGTCGCTGTCGGCCCGCGCCACCAACTTGTAGACGAATCCGCAGGTGGGATGTCCCGATCCAGTGACCAGGGCGGTGCCCACCCCGTACCCGTCGACCGGGGCGCCCGACAGGGCGGCGATGTTCCACTCGTCCAGGTCGGAGGTGACGATGATCTTGGTGTGCTCGGCGCCCAGTGAGTCCAGCAGGACACGCATCTTCTTGGCCATCACCCCAAGATCACCGGAGTCCAGCCGGATCGCGCCCAGGCGCCCGTCGGTCAGTTCGACGGCCGTGCGGACGGCGGCTTCCACGTCGTAGGTGTCGACCAGCAAGGTGGTCTCCGGTCCGAGGGCGGCGATCTGGGCGGCAAACGCCTCCTCCTCGGAGTTGTGCAGCAGGGTGAACGAGTGTGCGGCGGTGCCGGCGGTCGGCACCCCGTACCGACGTCCTGCTTCCAGGTTGGAGGTGGTCTCGAACCCGGCGATGTAGGCGGCCCGGGCGGCGGCGACGGCCGACAATTCCTGGGTACGGCGTGACCCCATCTCGATGCAGGGCCGGCCGTCTGCCATCGCGGTCATCCTCGACGCCGCCGAGGCGATGGCGGAGTCGTGGTTGTAGATGCTGAGCAGCACGGTCTCCAGGATCACGCCCTCGGCGAAGGTGCCCTCGACCACCACCAGGGGAGAGCCGGGGAAGTACACCTCGCCTTCGGGATAGCCCCACATCTGTCCGGAGAAGCGGTAGTCGGCGAGCCACTCGGCGGTCGGGGTGTCGATCACCTTGGTGTCGGTCAGGAATGCCAACGACTCCTGGTCGAAGCGGAAGGCCCGCAGCGCGCGCATGGCGCGGCCGACACCGGCGACGACGCCGTACCGACGACCAGCCGGCAGTCGCCGCGGGAACAGCTCGAACACGCTGTGCCGGTGTGCGGTCCCGGCCTTCAACGCCGCACGGAGCATGGTCAGCTCGTAGTGGTCGGTCAGCAGGGCCGTGGTGGGGATCTCGGTGGGCCCCCACTGCAGTTCGGCGCCCGGCCCCTGCAGGACCTGGTCAGTCTGAATGCCCTGGTCAGTCTGCACCTCGTTGTCAGTCACGGGATCAGCCTAGGTGTACCCGGCCATCAGGTTGGTGACAGGCGGCTGGTCGGGGGTTTGCCT
>JAKDKP010000228.1 GCA_030453285.1 Propionibacteriales bacterium | reverse complement strand
ATTTCTGGGACAACCACGGGACACGACGCGGGACTGACGGAGGTGTCCCAGCGGGACAGACGCCCTTGTCCCAGTGGGACACGCGCGGGACAGGTCAGCCATGAGCGCCCCCTTTGATCGCTCGCAGCTCAGCCTTCTTGGCCCGCCAGTCCGCCTTCCGGTCACGATCCCTCTCCCGATGGGCGAGCACCTCGGTCCGTGACGGATTCTGGTCAGCCCAGTCATGGAACTGCCAGCCGTCATCGGTGGTGGACCACAGGCCGGCGGCGACCAAGGTGCGGGCATCGCCGGCGTTGCCGCCGAGGATCGTCAGCATCGCCCGCGGCACGAAGCCGTCGGTGAGCTGGTCACTTGACCATGCACCCGCCTTGGTCCACAGGCCGATGGTGCGCAGTGGCAGGCCGATCACCTTGGGATGTGAGTGGAACTTGTCGTCCACCTTGAACCAGGCCACAGGGGCCTCCTTCTTACTGGTAACCGGGGGCTCGGCTCGACGCCGGACCCCCGGTTGGTGGGTGAGTCAGCCTCGGCCGTACAGGACGGGCACCGGCACCCCGGCGCCCACCTCGCCGACGACCCCGTCGAATGCGTCCTCGAGGGCCTTCTCCGGTTCAGCCATGCGCACGCCAAGGCGGAGGGTGCCCTCGGAGATGCGGAACCGGAACCGGGCCTGGATGGCGACCGGCTCGCAGCCCTGGAAGGGTCGAAGGACCAACGTCAGTTCGGCCGGGATCTTCAACCCGCCCTTCTGGCCGGCCTTTGCCTCGATGGTCTCCTCGAACTGGATCTGTCGCTGACCGTTGGCCAGGAACTGCTGGCTCTTGAAGTTGACGTTCGTCTTGGCCTGCAGGGACTGGCACACCTCGAGCAGCGTGGCGCCGTCCGGGTCGCCGATGGTGGACAGGTGATCTTCGATGAACTCAGCGAACTTGACCTGGTCCAGCAACTGGCCGTCGATGGCCTGCCACTCAGCCCACTCGCGACTGAGGCGCAGGGCGAGGGTGGCTCGGTGGTGATGCCATCCTTCTCCGCCATCGAGGTGGGCGACGATGTTCTGTGAGGGCAGGCTGGCCCACACTTCGAGTTGACCCGGGTGGTCGTAGCGGTGCTGGATGCCAACCTGCGGAGTGTCCTTCCCCTCCGTCGCCGGTGGAAGCGTGGTGTTGGCCTCGAGGTAGGCGAGGAACGATGCGGCGTCCTCGGTAGTGACGCTGCGCATGACCGAGCGGGGGGCTTGGGCTCGTCCGTCTTCGTGCTGGTCGGTGTAGCCGGGCGTTTCGACCAGATCGGTCTTGTCGCCGTTGAGGACGGCGTAGAGCTCGCCGTCGACGAGCTTGCGTGGCAGGACTGCCTGCTGGGCGATGCCGGCCACGATGGCCGTGTCTACGCCGTTGAGGTAGTCCAGCGGGATGGTGTGGGTGTCGTTGGTCATGGTCACTTGGCCTCTCGGTTGTTGCGGATCTCGGTCACGCCGGGAATGACGGGCTGGTTGGGATCACGGCGGGTTGCGTTGCCGTTTCGGTCAATGAAGAAGGCGGTGGTCGGGCGGTTGAACTCGGGCAGCTTGAGCTTGACCTCGTCCTTGATGGCGATGCGGCCGGCCCCGTCGGCGCCGACGGCAAGCGTGAGGGTGATCTGGCCGGCCTTGCCGGTGTCCTGGACGCGCTGCAGCAGGTCCCAGAACGCTTCGGACATCTCCTTGTTGGTGGAGCCCTCACCGAGGTCGCGCAGCACCTCGTCGAAGGAGCGGATCTCTGGCTCGTCGGTCACCTCCCCAGTGCGGGGGTTGACGTACGTACGGTTGGTCATGGCTGAATTCCTTTCGTGGTTGAGGTTTCGTTCAGTCCCGAAGGTCTGCCTGGGCGATCACGTCCGGGCCGGGATTGACGATGGAGCGGCAATGGACGCACTGGTCGACCAAGTGGCCACCGAGCCAGCGCGGTGCGGTGACATGGCGGGCCGTGATGGGCTCACCGGTGTCGGTGGTGCCCATGGCGCCGGCGATGATGTGCAGGGCTGGACAGCTCATTTGGACACCACCCTGTAGGCGACGAGCGGGCCGCGCTCGCTGTCCAACTCTTCGATGGTGCGGCTGTGAAATCCCACGCTGGAGATGCACTCCCATCGTCCGGCGAAGTACAACCCAGGGCCCCAGATGTACCCGACCGAATCCCCGACGAGGTCCGCATCCCTGACGTGCTTCGGAACTCTAGGGGTGTGTGAGTGTTGGGATTCAAGGCGCTCGATCGCTTCGGCCAGCATCGCCGCCAGGTCGATGGGCGGCAGTGCCTCGTTGAGGCGACGGTCCATGTCTCGCCAGTCCTCACCGTCGCGGAGCAGGTGCGTCACGTCGACCTCGTCGGGACAACGTCGCTCACCCTCGGTCTCCCGGTGTACCCACACGTTCACACCGGGGCCGTGGGGGTCCTCGGATGCGGTGGCCAGCAGGCGGCCCGTGTAGACCGGTGCAGGGCGGTCGGGTCGACGGTCGCTCAGGTGCTGGGCATACTCGAAGGCTGCCTTGAGGTTGGCGTACGGATTGGTGCTCATCGGTCACCACCAAACTCGGGATGCTGCCCTTCGATGTGCCGCTGCATGTCAACGAAGGAGCGCTTGCAGCACGGGCACACACCCTGGGCGATGCGATTCCTGATGCGAGTCTTGGCGGCCTTCTCGGCGCGACGCCGAGCCTCGTTCTGGGTTGCCTGGTCCTGCCAGGATTTGGCCCGACCCCGTTGAAATGTCACCTCTTCGCGCAGCCGCTCTTCCTCGGTCTTGCCGGTGAAATGTTGGGCGTGGCCGTTCGGGCAGTACCAGTCTGAATGGTTCTTCGTGACACGCTCGTACATTGTTTCCGGCATCCCGAACTCGAAGTAGCATCTGCAGCAGGTGATGATGACGAACCGCTGCTCGACGACGCGTGCCGGATTGGTGCGGGTGATGGTGCTCATCGGGCTTCCTTGTCTCGTTGGGTTTCCCAGCGCTGCACTGTTGCAGCGATGTGTTGGCAGGCGACGACCATCCACACGAGGGCGAGTCCGGCGAGGCCGACGATCGCGGCGGCGATCCGTAGGTGCCACGGCTGGCGGATGGCGGTCATAGGTGGGCCTGCCGGGGAATGGCGGCCTTGGCCTTCTCGAGGTCTTCGCCCTGCTTGGCCATGTTCGCGGCGTGCTTGCGCTGGTCCTCTCGGTAGCGCTGGCGGTCAAGCTCGCGGGTCAACTCGATCTGGACCTCGCCGATGTAGCGGAGCGCCTCTTCGGCAGCGAGGGGTACGTCGTCGACCGATGCCGCGGCAATGACGAGGTTGGATTGGGCGAGGTCGGCAGCCTCGAGGGCCTTGCGGATCTGGTCGATCGTGGTGGTGGCAGTCACTACTTCTCCTTGCGTGGTTGGGATATGTGGCGTTGCATGGCTCTCCGAGGTACCCCGGTCGGGGGCGAGGACACTCGACCGGGGCGTCGCCGACTCTCGGACTGCTCGGCGTCATCGGAGGGGGTGGGTTCGGCGGCGATCATGACGCTCGCCCCATCGCGGGATCCGAACACTGGGAGCGCGCATGCGCTGGGCTGGAGGTGCGGAATCGGCGAGCGAGGTCATGGCGGCCGGCGCGATGGCAAGCCTTCTCGATCGTGGATGCGGCCACACCGAGACGGGCCGGTATCGCCGCGGATCCCTCACCCTGGCTGAGCAGCCACTCGACATCTTCAAGGAGTACAGCGCGGGGCAGGGTGCGGCGTCCCGGACCCTGCATGTGTCCCGACGGCTGGGCGACAGGGTCGTCGATCAGCTCGTCATCCCAAGCGATGGGGGGCGCCCACCCCGCGATCTTGGCGCGCCGTTGCGATCGCTTGATTGCGCCCGCCTCGGAGCCAGTGGTCGGTGTCGGGGTCTGGTCCCACAGCTCGTCGTACAAGACGACCACCGCGTCGGCCGTGCGCTTGATCACCTGGTTGGCCTGCACCATCGTGTGGAAGTTCGCCACCGTCAGGCCCAGGCGATCGGCCAGGCGCTGGCCGGTCCATCCGATCGCCATCAGGGCCTGCAGACGGCGCTGCGTCCCGATGGCGTCGACCAGTGCGCCCGGGGCAAGGTCGAGTTGCACGGCCATGATCGCCTCGTGCACGGCTCGGGTGACCTGCTTGCGTGGCGGGCGAGGGTCGGTGCCCCCGCGTCCGTACAGGATCGGGTAGACCGTGGATCCGGTGAGACCGGCCGCTCGGGCCACACGCTTCCAGCCCATCCCGCCGGCCATCAGCTCACGCAGGTGAGTGCGAGCCAGGTCAGCGTCGACCATGGCGTCATAACGGCCGTACAGCTTGAGACGAGTGCGCTCGCGCTGCACCATGCGCGAGGCCTCCGTGCAGTCCTCACAGCGACACTGGTCCACCACGTAGGCGGTCCGAGTGCCGTGCTGATGGTTGGCCCGCTTGCATTGGCAGTCGCGTCGAATCCGGGGTGCGCGAGTCATGGGCGTGCCCCTTCGAGAAGATCGGGCTGGTTGCGGCGGGCCTCAACGGCTGCGAGGAATGCGGCAATATCGGCGCGGCCGTCGCCGGCGGCAGTGGTGCGGGATGCAATCAAGTGCAGTTGATGGAGCGCTGCGTCTATTGCCGCGTCCCTGCTGGACAGCGGGCCAGACCATGGGATGCCGCCACCTGTGCCGTCGTACGCGTGTGCGTCCGCCTGATAGGCCCAGCCGCCAGGGATGGGCGCGATCAGGAAGGTGCCTGTGAACTTGCCAGCGCGAATGACTTCTTCGGGTTCAGCGTTCGCGGTCGCCGGATCGCGAACTTCCTCGATCCAGCGTTTATGCTGCGCAACCTCTTCGACGCTCATACCGGCCACCGCACTTTCGCCAGGGCGTCGACCTGCACCTGAGGCAGGCCATCCTCGATCGGGTGACCGAGGTGACGCATTCCCATCGCGGCGAGAATGAAGGCGTCGGCCTCGTCGTTGTTGCTGCAGGGGTAGGCGTTTCCGTAGCGGCGTGCGCTGCGGAGGATTACCTCGTCCTTGCCCGCATTACCCTTGCCGGTGGCGTATTTCTTCAGACTGGTCGGGGCAACCTCAACGACAGGAACCCCCAGGACGGCTAGTTGGCTGACGATCATCCACCACAGGCCA
>JAKDKP010000227.1 GCA_030453285.1 Propionibacteriales bacterium | reverse complement strand
GTCGCTGAAGTGGAACGCTCCGAGATCTTCGACATTGCCCACCGGCGCCACCCGATCGCAGCACCGGTGGCGCCCGAGCGGGTACGCGACCTGATTGGCTGGCTGAGCCCGAGCGACGGCGGCCGGGTGCGCTGGATCGAAACGGATGCCACCAACTGGAGCGACGGGCTTTTGTCGTGTTGTGCGTTGGTGCGAGACACGCTTGAGGTCTCTGCCGACGCCTATCCCGATCTTGGCGGCCTCGTACGGGCTGCTCGTGATCACGAGTTCGAGCCGGCATATGGGCACGTCAGCACGCTGTCCGAGTGGGACGACTACCAGTTCAGTTGGACCGGGGCACTCGTCGACTGGGCCGTACGGGAAGCATCAACGTCCGAAGATCGTGACCAGGCACTGGCCGTCGCGCGTGAGCATCGCGACGCCTGGCTTAGCGGCGCGCGAGGGGAGCTTGGGTTCGCCACCTTCGTCATGAACGACACCGCGTCATGCACGACATCTACAAGTGACGTGAGCCGACCGGATCGCGTCATCAGTTACCGAGCGCCAGCAGACCCCGTACGAGAGTGAGTACACCGCCGACTCCGGCCAGGGCGATCGCCAAGGTGCGTGCCCGACTCGGTGGCACCCACCGGGTGAGCAGAGTGCCGACCCTGACCCCGGCCAACACGACCACCACGACGATCGGCAACATCCACCACGGCGGCAACGAGGCCAGCTGGAACGATCCGAGGGCAGTCTTGGCGGTCACCGACATGATGCCCATCATCATGAAGATCGGTTGCAGAGTGGCCTGGAACGGCTTCTGCTCCCATCGGCTCAGCTTGGCGTGAATCACCATCACCGGGGCCGAGACGCCAGCGGTGGTGTTGAACATGCCAGCAACGACGCCGGTCACGATCGACCCGATGCGCGACCGGACGTGTGGCATCCGGGGCAGGCCGAAGGTGGTCGCCAGGGCGAGCAGGACGACCACCCCGATGGTGATCTGCAGCCACGCCGGGGACAGCTCACGGACCAGCAGGGCGCCGGGGATCGCACCAACTGCGGCGGCGGGGATGATCACCGCCGCCTTGCGCCACTCGATGTCGCGACGGACCGCCATCATGATCAGGAACCCCGACATGACGGTGACCACGTTGGTGAGCAGCACCCCGTTGGCCGGACCCATCACCAAGGTCAGGGTCGGCGCGACGACGAGACCGACCCCGGTGCCGGAGACGCGTTGCAGGATGGCACCCACGAAGATGGCGACGGCGGCGATCGCCAGAATCTCCACCAGACCTCCTCGGGGGCGCGTACGGGCTCGGTCACTCTACGCAGGGTGCGGCTTTGTGGCCTCGACGGCCTAGGATTCCTCGGTGACCTCGCCCCGTTCTGCTCCCGATGACTCCGGCACGCCCGGTGACACGACCGGCATCGACCCGGCCGAGTTGGCCATCGCGCTGAAGGTGTTCCGCCAGTTGCCACACTTGCCGCCCGACCACCCCGATGTGACGAAAGTGAAGCGGGCCGCCTCGCACGTCTACAAGGCGCTGAAGTTCGATCAACGGTCCCGCAAGCGTCGGCGGGTGAGCGAGGCCGACCAGGCCGTGATCGCCGCGACCGCCACCGGTTCGCCGGAACGGATCGACGACGAGACGGCGGGGCTCGCACTCACCTCGTCAGCCAAGGGCGCGTTTGCCGGGGAGTTGATCAAGGCGCGTGGCTGCTACATCTGCAAGACCGACTACACCCTGGTCGACGCGTTCTATCACTGGCTGTGCCCCGCGTGCGCGGAGATGTCGCACGCCAAGCGGGAAGCGCGGACCGATCTGACGGGGCGACGAGCGCTGCTCACCGGCGGTCGGGCCAAGATCGGGATGTACATCGCACTGCGCCTGCTGCGCGACGGTGCGGACCTGACCATCACCACCCGTTTCCCGCACGACGCCGTACGACGGTTCTCTTCGGTGGCGGACTCCTCGGACTGGCTCGGACGGCTCACCGTGGTGGGGATCGACCTGCGTGATCCGACCCAGGTGATCGGTCTCGCCGATCGGGTCGCCGCCGCCGGCCCGCTGGACATCTTGATCAACAACGCTGCGCAGACCGTACGGCGTGCGCCCGGTTCGTACAGCCGACTGGTCGAAGCCGAATCGGCACCACTGCCCGAGGATGCCGGGATCGCCGAACTGATCACCTTCGACCGGATCTCCGAGGCCCATCCGGCGGCGATCGCCGGCACCCTGTCCGAACACGCGATCGCCCACCATGACGGCGAATCCTCGGCCCAGGCTCGAATGTCGCAGACCGCGGCGGCCCAGACCGCGGCAAAGATGACGGCGCTCGCCCTGCAGGCCGGGAATGCGAGTCGGGAGAAGCACCTGGATGGTACGGCGGTGGACGCCGGCGGGCTGCTGCCGGATCTGCAGACGGAGAACTCCTGGACCCAGCATGTCGATGAGGTCGATCCGCTGGAGATGCTCGAGGTGCAACTGTGCAATGCCACCGCACCGTTCATCCTGATCTCGCGCCTGCGGCCGGCGATGCGCGCCTCGGCTGCTCGGCGGAAGTATGTGGTGAACGTCTCGGCGATGGAAGGCCAGTTCTCCCGGCGCTACAAAGGGCCCGGGCATCCGCACACCAACATGGCCAAGGCAGCGCTCAACATGCTCACCAGGACCAGCGCCGGCGAGATGTTTGAGACCGACCAGATCCTGATGACCGCGGTGGACACCGGCTGGATCACCGACGAGCGTCCGCATCAGGAGAAACTGCGGATCGCCGCCGAGGGCTGGCACGCACCGCTCGACCTGGTCGACGGTGCCGCTCGCGTCTACGATCCCATCGTGCGCGGCGAGGCCGGCGAAGACCTGTACGGATCGTTCGTGAAGGACTACCGACCCAGCCCCTGGTGAGCGCTCCACCCAACGGCCTACTGCGGCACCATGATCAACACTCTCGCCCGAAGCGCGATTGTTGATCATGGTCAAACCGCCTGCTCGTACAGATCAACACACTCTCAAGTGAGCTGCGATTGCTGATCATGGTCAAGCCGCCTGCTCGTACAGTTCGGACCGATGGGCGATGCGATGGTGCAGCACCGGATCGTTGCTTCCCGGAAGCCAGTCGGGCGGCCTCCAGTGCGGCAGGTTGTTGATCATCAGGCAGGTCCAGCCTGCTGCTTGGAAGTTTCGGTGATGGTATTTGCACACCAGCGTCAGGTTGTCGAGATCAGTGAATCCACCCTTGATCCACTCCACGACGTGGTGCTTCTCGCACCACTCGGGGGGAATCTCACAACCGGGGAAGCTACATCCGCCGTCACGGGCGTAGAGCGCCGTCGCCTGGGCAGGGGTGGCAACCCGGGAGGCACGACCTGACGACAGCACCGCTCCGGCTCTGTCCAGCACGACTGGGATGACATCGGCCTCCGAGGCCAACCGGAGCAGTTCATCCACTGGAAGGGGTTGGCCATCTGTCGTGGTGCCGAATCCGGTCCCACGTACCAGAGCCGCGTGATCGATCGTGACGATCACCGTGGCAGGCGTACCACCCGAGTGCGGCAGTCGCCCCGATCGCAGGAGTCGACCCGCGACGTCATCCAGAGCATCGTGCATCCGTTGCCCAGGGGATCGCAGGTCAGGTCCAGTGACGTCGGAGGGGCGTGGCTTCGCCAACGAGCTGAGAACTGACCACAGCTGAGCACCGCACGCACGGGTCAGCGAGCCCTCGATCACGTACGAGCCGTCTCGGCGTTGAACGAGATGGAGGAATCGCCGGTCGTGAATGACCGCTTCAGGCGGAAGAACACCATCAGGGTTGAGGTGGGACTCCATGCGATGCAGACAGGCCTGCAGTTCACGCGGACCGAACTGTCGGGCGTGGCCGACCATGGTCTCTTCAAGAGCTGCGGACTCGCCGGGCGACAGCGGACACGCTGTCTCGATGCCCTGCAGCGACTCGTTGATCATGGCTGCCTGACGAGTGGTCACCTGTCCCACCGATTGAGCAGCGGCGACGTGCTCCCGTACGGGCGGGAGCTCGGGGCCGAGCGGTGACGGCCGCGGAGCCAACAGCTCAGCCGCCTTGACCCGGGCCCTCGCTTCCCCCGGCGCAATCCTCAGCACCTTGGCCATCAGGGAGGACGTCGAGCGTTCCCCCACCCGTTCGGCCAACCGGCTGTCGTCACATGCTCTGACGATCCGGTGATCAGTCACCGAAAGCATGGCCCGCACCTCTTCAAACTCGGCCATGAAGTCCAGGAGATCCCGCTTCGTCAGCGGCGCGAGAGCCCCGTTGCTGACAGCCTGATTCACATCGGACACAGCAGTTCGCAGCGCCCTCAAAGCGTCTGCTGGTGTGTTGACCACTGTGCCCATAGTTCATGATATGCGAACATATGTTCTAATGCAAGACCTTTCGGCAGATGCTTTCGGACAACTCCAGCGAGCTGATTGTCAACGTGTCGAGTTGTCCACAGGGCCACTGCGCAACGCGCCTCGATTGTGGTGAGCTTCTCTGCATGCGAGTTGACCCGGCTGAAGTGAGTGCGTGCGCGAGTGCGGTCCGCGATGGGGCCGCGACCTGGCTGTCTGCCCACAGCACCTCGGTGGCATCAGGTGAGGGACTGTCCTCGCTCGGCGACGACCGGGTGGGGGTCGCCCTGCACGGAGTTCTCGGCTCGCTGTCCACGCGCGGCGCAGAGTATGCACAGGAGACCGGCCTCTGCACCTCCGAGACCGGAGTTGTCCTCCACGACATGGCGTACGCCTACGCCATGACCTTCCAGGACGCAACTCGGTCGGCAGAGCAGTTGGCGCAGTGCATTGCGCGGCTCGGCGGTGTCTGATGGGACTCCCACTGCCAGCACCATTGGTACCACTCGCCGCCGAGCTAGGGGCGACGTGGCCCGAGGCTGACGAAACTGTGATGACGCTCGAAGCCCTGCACTGGCGGGGATTCGCCGAGGCAGCACGCACCGTCACCGAGGACTGCGCCATGGCCGTCAGCAGCATGGCTGCTCGGAACCACGGCGTCGGAGTAGGAGCTTTTGCGCTGTGGTGGCAGCGACTGGGAGGTCCGGCGGGACACCACCGCCTCAGCGTCAGCGTGGCAGAGGCGTTGTCCCGCATCTGGGCAGGCATG
>JAKDKP010000226.1 GCA_030453285.1 Propionibacteriales bacterium | reverse complement strand
GAGAACCTCGCCCAGCACCTGCAGGGGATCCCCATCGGTCGGCAGCCCGGAGGGGACGTTCCCGGTCCAGTGTGCCCGCCCGTCCCGTTCGGAGAGCGTGGCCGCACAGTTCACTCCGATGAAGGACCAACGTGACCAGACGCCGGCCCGTTCGGCCGACTCGAAGCAGAACGTGCCCGGGCGGTGGCGGGTCAACCGGGCGGTGAGCCCGACAACGGTCTCGGTGTCGACCAGCAGCCGCCGGTACACGCTGACCACCCGGCGGATGGCGGCCGCGGCCCGGAACTCGTCGAGGGTGGGGCTGATGTCGAGGGTGCGGTCAGTCATCGCATCTGCTCCCCCGCCGGCTCACGTGCCGGATCGGTGACGGTGGCGTCGAGTCGGTCGGCGTCGAAGCAGGTGGTCGTTCCGGTGTGGCAGGCAGGCCCTTCCTGTCGTACGACCAGCAGCAGGGTGTCGGCGTCACAGTCGAGGCGCACCTCGTGCACCCACTGCACGTTCCCGCTGGTTTCGCCCTTGACCCAGGTCCGCTGACGGCTGCGCGAGTAGTAGGTGGCGCGGCCGGTGGTCAGGGTCTGGTGCAAGGCCTGATCATCAAGCCAGGCCAGCATCAGCACGGCTCGGCTGTGCTGGTCCTGGACCACGGCGGGCACCAGGCCGTCGGGGTTGCGCTTGAGGCGGGCGGCGATGGCGGGATCGAGAGTGTTCATGTCTCCGCCATTGTCTCCTGCCGGTCATCGGGCCGGGCAGCGGTGTCCAGCCTGCGCACGGTGACCTATTCTCGGGCCATGACCTTTGCCAAGTCCGAGCGTGCCCAGCTGTGCGATTTGCTGCTCGTCGTCGGTCCCGATGCTCCCACCCTGTGCGAGGGCTGGACCTCCCACGACCTGGCCGCCCACCTGTGGATCCGGGAGTCCGATCCGCTGGGCGCCCCGGGCATCATGGCCAAGCCACTGGCAAGTCTGACCGAACGTCGGATGAACGAGGCCAAGGCTCGGTGGTCGTACGAGGAACTGGTCGGCCGGATCGCCAGCGGCCCGGATCGGTTCTCGCTGTTCTCCCTGCCGGGGGTCGACGAGCCGGCCAACGCGACGGAGTACTTCGTGCACCACGAGGACGTCCGTCGCGCCGGATCGGCGCCACAGCCCCCTCGCCCGCTGGACACCGAGGTCGAGGACTGGATGTGGCGACGGATGAAGCTGCTCGGGCGTGCCTTCTTCCGGTCGAGCCCGGTCGGTGTGGTCCTGGAGCGCGCCGAAGCGGCTGTCGAGTCCGCGCCCGGTGTCGAGACCGGGGAGTCGGCGCGGGTGGCGCCGGGCAGCGAGACCGTCACACTGATCGGCCGCCCCAGTGAGCTCCTGCTGTACGCCTTCGGGCGCCGCGAGCAGGCCGACGTGCGCTCGGTCGGCGAACCCGACGCGGTGTCGGCCTTGGCCGGACGCGGCCGATCCTGATCATGATCTCGGCCCGGGGCACGGTCATCGGTGCGATCACCGTGGCACTGATCCTGTCCGGCTGCACGCCGAATCCGACCACGACCGACCCGGCGCCATCGAGCCTCTCCCCCGTTCCCGACTCCTCGACCGCCCCTGCCTCGACTCCTGGCGCCTCCCCCCCCCGTGCCTCGCCGGCAGGCACCCCCAGTGCCTCGCCGGCAGGCACGGCCAGTCCGGGCACACCCACCGACTTCGTGACCGACCTGACCACCCCCTGGGGAATGGTGCAGATGACCGACGGTTCGGTGCTGGTCAGTGAGCGGGACACCGCCATGATCAAGAAGGTCACCCGTGGCCGGACGGTCGAGGTCGGCCGGGTCCCCGGTGTTGCCGCTCGCGGTGAGGGCGGCCTGCTGGGTCTGGCCCTCAGTGCCGATGAGCGGACCCTGTTCGTCCACCTCTCCACTGGTGACGACAACCGCATCGTCTCGTACGGCTTCGACGGCACCTCGATCGGCACCGAGAAAGTCTTGTTGGACGGCATCCCGGTCAGCGGCAACCACAACGGGGGGCAGTTGATCATGGGACCCGACGGCTTCCTGTACGCCTCCACCGGGGATGCCTCGGTGCGCCAGGACGCCCAGGACAAGCGATCCCTGGCCGGCAAGATCCTGCGTCTGACGATCGAGGGGAAACCGGCGCCGGGCAACCCGTACGGCAATGAGGTCTTCTCGTACGGTCACCGCAATGTCCAGGGTCTCGCCTTCGACGACGACGGCCGGCTGTGGGCCAGTGAGTTCGGTGACCAGACTTTCGACGAGCTCAACCTGATCACCGCCGGCGGCAACTACGGGTGGCCCGCCATCGAGGGAGATGCCAGCACGATCGACGGCATGATCAACCCGGAGCGGGTCTGGGCCACCAGCGACAACTCCCCGTCCGGGCTGGCGTTTGCAGCGGGTTCGTTGTGGATGGGCGGTTTGCGCGGCGAGCGGCTCTGGCAGATTCCGTTGTCGGGTGAGCGGACCGGAGACCCCGTCGCCACCGTCACCGATCGCGGTCGGCTGCGGGGCGTGCTCGCCTACCAGGACGGGATCCTGGTGGCCACCTCCAACACCGATGGCCGGGGCGAAGCCGCCGACGGTGATGACAGGCTGCTGATGATCAAGTTGGAGCGCGCATGACCACCGTCCTGCTGCGGCCGTGGGAGAATGGTGATCTTGAGGATCTGATCGCCATCTTCCGAGCCAGTGATGATCTTCACACGCAGTACCCGGTGGCGGTCCGCACCCTCGCTCAGGCGCGTGAATGTCTGGATTCGATGCTGGCGTTCACCGAGCCGAGCAAGGCGTTCGCGATTGTCGTGGACGACCACTGCGTGGGCAATGTCGGCATCGGGCACATCGAGCGACGCAACGACACCGGTTGGGTGTCCTACTTCTCCTCGGCGACGGTGCGCGGTCAGGGCCTGGTCCGGCGCAGCCTGGTCGCCGTGGCGAACTGGGCACTGAGTGATCTTGGTCTGTTTCGGCTCGAACTGGGGCACCGGACGAACAATCCCGCCTCCGGTGCGGTCGCCGAGGCGGCCGGATTCCTCCCTGAGGGGCTGGAGCGGCAGAAGCTGCGGTACGGCACCGAACGTTTCGACGTCCGGACGATGGCTCGACTGGTCACCGATCCGTTCCCGCCCGCCGATCCCGACGTCTCACTCTTTCCCCTCGCCAAGATCAACTGAGCCAGTCGGCTTTTCCACCCAGCGGCCGGGCCACTGACATGAGCGGCCCGAACGAGTAGGTTCAAGAGGGTTCAACGACGCATACCCTGTGAGAGGTCCCCGCATGCGTGTCCCTGTCGCCGCCCTGCTGGGTGGCTGCTTGATGTTGACCATCGTCTTCGTGCCCGGTTCGGCCGCAGCCGCACCACCTGTGCCGGCGATCCATCCCACCCCGACGAGAGTGAGTACCGACCGGACGACGGAGATCGACCTGCGTGGCCGCGTCACGGTGGTCGCCGACGAGCAGGCGCATCCCACTGCCGTCGCCGCGCTGCGCGAGATGCTGACCCGGACTCGTTCCCAGGTCCGCGTGGTCTCCCCCGCCCAGCCACTGCCGGCAGGCGGCACCGTCGTCGTCCTGGGGACCTCCGAGGATGCGCAGGTGCAGCGTCTGGCAGCGGCGGCCGGCCTGGCCGACAGTGAGTCGCTGGCCACCGATGAGGGATACGTCGTGCACCCCACCACCGACGGTCGGCGCAAGGTGGTGCTGCTGGCCGGTCATGACCAGCGCGGCGTCTTCTACGCCGTGCAGACCCTGCGCCAGTTGATCACCGGCACCAAGGTTGCCGCCGCCACGGTCGAGGATGCGCCGCTGATGTCGATCCGTGGTGTCGTGGAGGGGTTCTACGGGTTCCCGTGGTCCCACCAGGCTCGTCTCGATCAACTGGCGTTCTATGGCGAGCACAAGATGAACACCTACATCTACACCCCGAAGGACGACGAACTGCTCCGCAAGAGGTGGCGCGAACCGTACACCGGTGACGATTTGGCCCAACTGCAGGAGTTGATCACCACCGCGAAGGCCAACCAGGTCGACTTCGTCTTCGCGCTGTCCCCGGGCAACGATCTGTGCTACACCAGCGCCGACGATCTCGCCGCCACCAAGGCCAAGTTTGCTTCCCTCTACGAGCTCGGCGTCCGCGACTTCTACATCGCCCTGGACGACATCGGAAAGACCCTCACCTGCCAGGCCGACAAGGACGCCTACCCCGGCGAACCGATGGTGGCGCTGGCCAAGGCCCAGGCGGGCTACCTCAATCGGGTCAACGAGGAGTTCATCCAGCCCACGCCTGAGGTGAACCCGCTGCACATGGTCCCCACCAGCTACACCGGGTCGGGCCCGACGCCGTACAAGACCGCACTCGGTGCCGAGATGGACAGCGACATCCTGGTGCAGTGGACCGGCGAGAAGGTCGTCTCGCACGAGATCACCCTCGATTCAGCCACCCGGGCGCGGACCTCGTACGGGACGACCGCCGACCCGCGTGAGATCTCGATCTGGGACAACTATCCGGTGAACGACTTCGCCCAAGATCGCCTCTTCCTCGGATCGGTGCGCAAACGCGATCCGCAACTGCACACCCAACTGCTCGGCTTCACCTCCAACCCGATGATCCAGCCGTACGCATCCCTGCCGACGATCGCCAACTACGCCGACTACGCGTGGAACCCGCCGGCGTACGACGCCGAAGAGTCGATGGCAACGGCGCTGGCCGAGATGGCCGGCCCCGATAAGGCTGTGCAGAAGGCATTGACGACGTTTGCCGATCTGAACAACAACTGGCAGGACGACCCGGACTACCCCAACGCCCCCGAGTTGAGTGCCGACGTGGCTGCCTTCTGGGCCGAGTTGGACAAGGGCACCACGACGCCGGTGGCCCTCGATGGACGCCTGGCCGACATCGAGGCACTGCGGACGGCCTTGGCTCCGATGGCGAATCAGGGCTTCCGCGCCGACGCCGAGGACTGGATCCTCGCCGCCACCCAGTGGGGTGCTGCCAGCCGGCATGCCCTGGCCATGGTGCGGGCCGCCGAGGCCGGAGACCTCTCCGGCGCGGTCGAGCAGCGCGCGGCGGTGATCGCCAACCGCCAACTGGCGCTGCGCGCCACCCACGAGACGCTGGCCAAGGGGACGTTGAC
>JAKDKP010000225.1 GCA_030453285.1 Propionibacteriales bacterium | reverse complement strand
CATGCTCGCAGCCCGACTGGACGATCTGGAGATCACCAATGCATGAGTTCCGGTGGATGGCCCCGATCCGCGTCGGCTTTTCCTCCGTGCCCGGTGTGATGGAACGAGAACCCGTGGCATACCGGGACTTCTGGATCAGCATGTCCCGGCAGATGCAGCGCAGCCGACAGGCTGACGGCACCCAGTGGGAGCTGCCCAGGACGGTCCTGCCCACCGATACCCGGCTGGGATGGTCGAAGGCCGCCGCCGACACCCTCCCTCGCCCGCTGGAGGTGATCATCGCGACCGAAGAGGTCGACGGCACACGCGTGCTCGAGGGTCTGGTGGTGACCGAACTCTCCTGGCGCCTGCACGATCACGGGGTGCTGTTGGTGGAGGGTCGCCTCCGTACCGCAGCCGGCACAGAGGCCGCCGTGCTCGGTGACGCCAACCACTGGGAGGGGGCGGTGCAGCGCGCTGGACGTGAACTTTCGCGGAGTTGCGCCGAGCGAGTCAACTCCCTCCTGGCCGAGGAAGTGTCGCGTACCGACGACGCCGGGAAGCTGGTCGATCTCGAGCAGCTGGGGGTGGGTGAGCCGCTGTGGGTCACCCGTTCACTCGCCTTCGACCCCTTGGACGAGACCGGCGCCGACTTTGCCCGAGCCTGGGTGTCGGGGATCGACGCCCACCACACGGTCGTCGTCGAGGACCTCATCGTCGGAGACGTTCCCCTGGTCGCGCAGTGGATGAACCATGTCCATCGCCCGGATCAGCCGGAGCCGGTGGAGCTCAGTTGGCGGGCTCTGCGAAAAGCCCAGTTCTTCTGGTCGGCTCTGCACTGGGTGGACGACAGCCTGCGCGAGATCCTGGCCTGGACCATGGCCGACCGCAAGGACCTGTCCGTACGAGACCTTCGCCTCGAGCTCCGCAAGGCGATGATCCAGGCGCAGGAACTGCTGATGTTGCGGGCCGATGTCCGCCAACACGTGAGCCGCCGCACACACGAGGAGATGCAGCGATTCCTGGGCATTTGGGAATACACCGAACTGCTGGAGGATCCCGTACGGGAAAAGGTGGAGATCTGCAAGGAGCGGCTCGGCTCGCTCGCCGAGGACCGGGCGGCCCGGTCGGCCATGTTCACCGACATCATCTTGATGAGTATCGGCGTCACGTCGGTGCTCGCCACGGCGATCGCCCTGGTGCAGTTCGGCCGCGACGCGGGGGGAGATCCGTCCCAGTCAGTGTTCGACCTGGGGAACGGCACCATCACCTCGTGGCTGTCCTCCCAGTCGATGGATGCGATCCTGATCATCAGTCTGTTGCTCTCCACCGTCCTGGTGGCGGTGTTCATCTGGAAGCGCCGACAGAGCGTCTCGTGATGCTGCCCGAGGCAATCCCCTGATGGGTCCCCTCACTCGGCTGCTCAGTGTCCGGGTACTCCTGGACGTCCAGTTCTGGTTCCCCACCTGGATGATCTTCCTGCTCGGCCAGGGATACACGCCGCTCCAGGCCGCCCTGGTCGATGCCATCTTCAATGCCGTGGTGGTGCTCGCCGAGGTTCCGATGGGGCGATTGGTGGACCGGATCGGTCGAAAGCCCGCCCTGCTGATCACCTGCGGGCTGACCACGGTGGTCTTCGCCGGCATCGGTCTGGTCGACACCGTCTGGCTGATGGCCGCCGTCTGGGCGCTGGGGGGGCTGCTGTGGGCGCTCGCGTCCGGACTCGACACCACCTATGCCTGGGAGCTCGCCGAGGCTCGGCCCTCATGCCTGTCGCCGATGCGCTATCTGGGCCGGACCCGGCTCGCCGGTGGCCTGGCCGGAGTGGTCTCGCTGCTCAGCGCCGGCTACCTGTTGGAGGTGTGGGCACCGCTGCCGTACCTGGTCACCTCCGGGCTGGGCCTGATCGCCCTGCTCGTCGCGTTCACCGTCCCGGCCATCCCTCGCCCGAAGCTGACCACCGCCACCGTCGCGTCGGTGTCACTGCGGTCCGCTGTTCGCCTCCCGGCCGTACGGACCGGCATCGCCCTGGGCGCGATCGTGCTCACCGCCGGCATTTCCATCCGGATCCTGTTCCAACCACTCGGGTTGGAGTTGGGTCTCAGTGCGTTCGAGATCGGCATCGGTTACGCGATGATTGCGGTTGCCGTCGCTCTGGGGGGCTGGTTCGCCAGCCACATCACCCTTCGTCATCGGAGCCGGTGGATCGCCGCCTCAGTGGGCCTGATGGCGCTGAGCTTCCTGTTGGTCACCGTGACGGCACCGCTGCGCCTGTCCTGGCTCACCGTGCTCGCAGTGCTCCCGCTCGGCACTGCGGCCTTCGGAATGGGCAAGACGCTCACCGACATCTGGCTGGTGGAAGCCGTCGGCCCCCAATGGCGGGCCAGCGTGCTCTCGCTCGCCTCGGCCGCCAACGGGCTGGCAATGGTGGCCCTCCGACCGACCATCGTGCTGGTCGGCGAGTCGAGCGGCAACACCACCGCATTTCTCCTGTGGGGTCTGGTCAGCGTGGCCTTCTGCCTGCTCTGCCTGCTGCTGACCCGACGTCCCGTACGACGGCCTGCTGAGCCTCCCCTGCCGACGCGAGGCGTCAGTTGATCACCCGCGCCTCGGAGGAGGGCAGCTCGACCTTCTGCAGCCGGCTGCTCTCGACGTCCTGGTCCGAGATCTTCGGGGCGTGGCGGAGCCGGCGCGTATAGCCGTTGATGATCTCCACGTCCTCCATCACCACGGTGAGGTCATTGAATGCATCCTGGGGCAGTTCGAACACCGCGGCGTAGGTCGTGATCTGTCCGACCGGGGTGATCATCCCGTTCTCGTCGATGCTGCGATAGCTCCGTTCGCCGGACTGCAGCTCGAACTTGAATCCACTGGCCCGGTCCTTGGTGGCCCGAATCTCCCCCTCGACCAGGACGAACCGGCCGGCACTGACACCGATCACCTCACCGCGTTTGGTCATGTCCCGGCCAAGGGTGAGATTGGTGACCCGCATCGATATACCGCGGTCGATCGACACCCATTCGCCAGTGGGGACGTCGACGTAGTCGTACTCCTGCCACGGGTTGTCCTCGGCCATCCGGAGGACCACCCCGCTGAGGATCACGCACGCCACAGCCAACAGGACACTGATCAGTCGACGACTCACGAGGTCACCTCTCTGGCACGCCGCGGGGCCGGTACCGCGTCGTCTTCGGCATCCCCGGACGCATCGCCAAACAGGGAATCGTCGGGATCGACGTGGTCCGATCCGACCGCCCGATGCTGGAAGAGCAGCAGGGCACGGTGGAAGGCGACCGCCAGCAGGCAGATCCGCAACGGCTCGGCAATGATCTCCTCCCCCAGCAGCAGGATCGGTTCCAGCGGCAACCAGAAGGACAGGTCGTGGCCGCCGAGCAGCTTGTACACCGCCGATTTCACCAACAGCGAGACCACCCGGAATGCGGTGTAGACCAACACGTACGCCCCCAGGAACGTGGCCCCCGCGCGCAGCACCAGCCGTAGCGACTGCAGGGTCGGGATGTACTTGTCGTCGATGTCACTGAGGAAGATCTCCTGGAACTCCAACCACAGCCGTCTCCGGCGCGATGATCCGGCTCGATCGCGACGCAAGGTCTGCAGCCGACGCAGCCGGGTCGGCACGGGCACCTGGACGGCCAACGGTCGGCCACGGCGCCACAGGTCGGCCACCGAAAGGACCTTGGATCCGTACACCAACGCGGCCACCGCCAGCCACGTGATCGGTTCGGCCAACGCGTTCCAGAACGTCGGCCACGCGATGTCGGCGAGGAACCGTCCACACCAGGCCACCACCGCCGGCCAGTGGATGTTGAACAGCGAGAAGAATCCCCCGAGCGCGGATCCGATCTGGTCGAACCATTGCAGGAACCGTCGATCCTGCAGCCACGCCCATCCGGTGTCCAACAGCCGCTGCCCCGACAGGATGAGGACGACCAGGAAGTACGCCTCGATAAACGTCGCGGCGATGCCCAGGACTCGCCACTGCGTCCTTTCGTGCAGCAGGTCGAGAGCGCGCCGTACGACGTACGCGCCGACGATCAGTCCCACCACGAACAGGGTTCGCTGCGGTGACTGCAGCGGATTGAGTGCGCTGACGATCGTTTCGTCGGCGACGATGCCGGACTGGACGAGGGCCAGGGTGGCCATCTGGCTGGCCCGTTCGCTGACATGGTTGAACGCGGCATAGATGCCCAGGAAGGGCAGCAGGGTGACCGCGAGGATGTGGGTCATCGAGGTATCGATGTCGTCGTCTCGTACCAGTGACCAGACGCCGAGCTGATCGCCGATCATCCGCAACATCAACACGATGGCGCCGAGGGTGCCGACGAAGCCGAGCGAGAAGACCGCCAGCGACAGATAGACGTGCTTGAGGGGGATCAGGTTGGCCGCCCACATCGAGCCCTGGAAAATCAGCCAGCCCGCCAACCAGATCGCCGTGAGCTTCGGCACCAGGTGCCACCAGACCCGTACGGTGTCACCCACCAGGTGACTGACGCTCGCGGCGAGGTCGAGCAGTGGGTTGAGTCGCTCGGCCGGGGTGCTCCCGGTTGAGATGTGACCGGTTGGGGTGCGCCCGGTTGGGTCAGCCATAGGTGTCTCTCGGGCCGCGGCCGTCCCGGACGGACAACCGGCCACGTTTCCAGGTGGGCCCGTCGGGACCAAGGATGGTGATCTTGGTGACGGTCCCGTCGCCGAGTTGATCGTTGAGGGTGGCCACCAGTCGGGGAGCCAGGTGTCGCAGTTGGGTGGCCCACGCCGTGGAGTCTGCGCGAACGGTGATCACCGTGTCGCGGTAGGCCTCAGGTGTCGTGTGCTGCGCCAGCATCGGACCGACCAGCACCCCCCACCGTCCCAGAATCGTGTGCACGTTGATGTCGCGGGACCACCCCCGCTCACCGATCAGCCGATCCAAGGACCGGCCGACGGTCTGCGGGTCGCGGTCGTCGGGGTGCGCACCGGACGTGGATCGTTGGATCGGGGCCCGGCCGGTACGCCGCTTGCGCGCCGTCGGTGGGCCGTTGGTGCTGGCGGCCGTCGCGCCAGCCACCCACCGGGCAAGATCAAGTCCGGTCGGTTCGTACTAGTACTGTATCTTATACACATATGCAGCTTCAGAAGATATTCAGTGTGTAGATATCGTTTGTCTCCGTATCATTAAAAAA
>JAKDKP010000224.1 GCA_030453285.1 Propionibacteriales bacterium | reverse complement strand
GCAGCTCACCTCGCCCGACGCCCTGACCGCGCGGCAGTTCCTCGACCAGCGGGGATTCGACCGGGACGCTGCCGAGACTTTCGGTGTCGGGTACGCCCCCCGTGGTGGCCGAGACCTGGCCAACCATCTCAAGGCCAAGGGTTTCCGCCACGAGGAGCTGGTCAAGGGTGGACTGATCCGCGAGCAGGGCTACGACTTCTTCCGTGGCCGGCTGTTGTGGCCGATCCGCGACTCGGGCAAGTCGGTGGTCGGCTTCGGCGCACGCCGCATCTTCGACGAGGACCGGATCCCGGCGAAGTACATCAACACCCCCGAAACCCCGCTCTACAAGAAGTCCCAGGTGCTGTACGGACTTGATCTTGCCCGTACGCAGATCGGCAAGAAGTCCCAGGCGGTGATCGTTGAGGGCTACACAGACGTGATGGCCTGCCACCTGGCCGGGGTGGACACCGCCGTCGCCTCGTGTGGCACCGCGTTCGGCGACGATCACGCCAAGCTGCTGCGGCGGCTGATGGGTGATCATGACGCTTTCCACGGTGAGGTGATCTTCACCTTCGACGGGGACGCGGCCGGCCAGGCGGCGGCGATGAAGGTGTTCGGCGGCGACCAGAACTTCACCTCCCAGACCTACGTCGCGGTCGAGCCGACCGGCCTCGACCCGTGCGATCTTCGTCTGCAGCACGGCGATGCCCGGGTCCGGGAATTGGTCGCCCGGCGGGTGCCGCTGTACCGCTTCGTGATGGGCAATGTGATTGCCGAGTTCGATCTTGATCGGGCAGACGGACGGGTGAGCGCGTTGCGGGCGGCTGCGCCGCTGGTTGCCTCGGTCCGCGATCAGTCGATGGTTCTGGGGTACGCGCGTGACCTGGCCGGCCTGCTCGGCATGGACACCGAGGAGGTACGCCACGAGGTGATGCGCGCCGCGTCTCGCTCCAGTCGCAAGCCCGAACGTGAGACCGCCCCGTCCCGCGACGAGGCGGAGGAGGTGGCACCGGTCGACGGGTCGGCAGTCATCCCGCTCCCGGACCGGCTTGATCGTTCCCTGTACGTGGAGCGCGAGGTCGCGAAGCTGCTGATCCAGGCCCCCAGCCTCTTCGAGAGCGGCTACGACCACCTCACGGCCGAGGATTTCAGCCATCCGGCCTACCGAGCAGTCTTCGAGTCGGTCCTGCTCGCCACCGAAGCTCGCGACGATCACCTGGACTGGGCCACGGCTGTGCGGGATCGCGTCGATCAGCCGGAAATCGCCTCGCTGCTGACGTCGCTGGGTGTCGAGCCGCTGACCACGCGCCAGGAGGTGGATCGCCACTACGTGTTGGCGCACAGCGCCAAGCTGCGACTGATCCGGGTGATGCGTGAGATCACCGATCTCAAGTCGCGGCTGCAGCGCACCAACCCGGTGGACGAGGCCACGCGGTACAACCAGATGTTCTCCCAACTGTTGGGACTGGAATCTCGCCGGGCCGAGCTGACCCAGTTGGGTCTGGGGCCGGCGGGGTGAGGTGATCTGAGCCCACGGCCCTTGGCGGCAGGGGAGTCGGGGTCGCCCGAGGTCGGAGCGATCTGTGGATGAGAGACGTCGCCATCCACAGATTCTGAACTGGGCGGTGGATCCGGGGTGATCGGCACCACAGTGTCTGCATGAACGAACTGCAACGCACCGCTCTCCTCACCGCCGAGGAGGAGCAGTCCCTGGCGAGGGACATCGAGGTCGGCCTGCTGGCCGCAGAGGCGAGGGCCACCGGGCGTCGTCCCGGCGGCGCGACCGAGGTCGAGTTGGAATTGCTGGCCGAGGCCGGACACCTGGCCAGACAACGCTTCGTCGAGGCCAATCTTGGTCTGGTCGGGATGATCGTTCGGCGATACGCCGCCCGGTCGCCGTTGCCCGAGGACGATCTGTTCCAGGAGGGAGTGATCGGGTTGGCCGAGGCGGTTGAACGGTTCGATCATTGCCGCGGTGTGCGATTCGCCACGTACGCGATCAGTTGGATCCGCGCCCGGGTTGCCCTGCTGGCGGCGACCAGCGGAGGCCGTCTGCAGATACCCGCCACCCGCGCGGCCCAGTTGCGTCGGCTTCGGTTCATCGAGAACGAGCTGACTCTGCGTCTGGGGCGAACACCGACCAGGCCCGAGCTGCGGGAGGCGTTCGGCGACGGTGATCTGACCCTGCTGGACGAGCTGTCCCACCTCTCGCCGCCACAATCGTTGGATGGGCTCGACTGGTACGACGTGCCCGATGTCGGCAGTGCGTCCACGTTCGAGGTAGGGCTGTGCTGCGAGGCTCTCCGGGCCGTCCTGGCGAGGTTGCGGCCCCGCGAGCGCATCGTGATCGAGGCCCGGTACGGCTTCGGGCGACCGTGCGCCACGTACGGGGCCATTGCCGCAAGTCTGGACACCAGCCCTTCCACCGTACGAAGGCTCGAGGCTCGAGCGCTGGACAATCTGCGGGGTCTGGTCACCACCGACATGCGCCCCCAAGCGGCGTGATGCGGCCTCCGCGGCCCGGATCGTGCGGTCGCCACTGTTCAGGGTGTTCGTGTCGGGCAGGAGAATGCGGGTGTCGTGCCGGAGAAGCAGAAAGCCCCTCCGCTCGGGAGCGGAGGGGCGGATCTGGTTCGTTTGCTCCCCCGGCTGGACTCGAACCAGCAACATTTCGATTAACAGTCGAATGCTCTGCCAATTGAGCTACAGGGGATCGCCCGGTTGGCGGCTGTGCGGACCCGGTGCGGCTACAAAGGGTAGCAGGCACCGACTCAAATGTCGTACTCGGCACGGAAGCGGGTCAGGGCTGCCTCGGCGAGTTCACGGACGCCCGGATCCGACATGCGGACCCCCTTGCCGAGGGTGGTCCGCCAGTCCAACTGGCCGGTCGCCAGATCGCGTCGCGCGCTGACCGTCAGGCCGGATCGGCCGCCGGGAGTTGGCAGGTGCCGCTGGAACACGATGGTCGAATTCACCCGGTCCCGGAACACCACCGGGAATCGTCCCGCTTCGGGCATCGGGTAGCGGTGGCGGGCTCCGGCGCCCTCCTCGGTGGCGGCCAAGTGGAAGGAGATCGTCGAGGTGTCGGCGTTCCAGGTGCCGTTCTCGATCTGGTCCCAACCGGTCAGCACCCATTCGGTGCCTGCACCGACCGCCAGGTGCGTCGGCAACGCGACGACGATGTCCGGGCCGCTCCGTGCCGCCGCGAGCACCTTGCTCATCAGTCGCGCCGACCGGCAGACCGACTTCAGCCCTTCCCGATCGACCGGGCTGAGCGCGGACGTGCCGGGCCGCAGGGAGCGAGGGAGGATGACCATGCCCCCATTCTGCCTGCTGGCGCCGCCGTGCACCGACGTCGAGGGCCGGATCGACCGTCAGGCCAGGGCACGCAGGTCGGTCAGGAAGTCATCGGCCCAGCGATCGATGTTGTTGTCGAACACCTGCTTGCGCATCGACTTCATCCGCCGGCCGAGTTCCCGCGGCGAGGCGGCCAGCGACTCGAGCAAGGCGTCCTTCATGCCATTGATGTCGTACGGGTTGACCAGGAACGCCTGCTTCAACTGAGCGGCGGCGCCGGCGAACTCGCTGAGGACCAGGGCACCGTTGTCGCCGTCGCGGCAGGCCACGTACTCCTTGGCGACCAGATTCATCCCGTCGCGCAGCGGCGTGACGACCATGATGTCGGCGGCACGGTACAGCGCCGCCATCTCACTGCGCGGGTACGAATGGTGCAGGTAGGTGATCGGCGGCCGACCGATCCGGCCGGACTCCCCGTTGATCCGACCGACCAGGCGGTCGATGTCGTCGCGCAGCAGCCGGTACTGATTGACGCGTTCCCGCGAGGGGGTGGCGACCTGGACGAAGACAACATCGTCGGGGTCGACCTGACCGTCCCGTACGAGCTCCCCGTAGGCACGGATTCGTTGCTTGATGCCCTTGGTGTAATCGAGCCGATCCACCCCGAGCAGAATCTTCGTCGGGTTGCCCAAGTCGTGACGGATGCCTTCGGCGCGCGACACCGTACGGGGATTGCTGGCGAGTTCGGCGAAGCCCTGACTGTCGATCGAGATCGGGTACGAACGGGCGACGGTTTCGCGGCCGTCCGGCTTGGTGATCCGATCACGCTGGGTCGTGTAGCCGACTCGCTGGCGGATCAGGCGCGCGAAGTTCTGGGAGGCGCCCGGCATCTGGAAGCCGACGAGGTCGGCGCCGAGTAGACCTTCGAGCACCTGGCGTCGCCACGGCAGCTGCTGGAACAGTTCCACCGGGGGAAAGGGGATGTGCAGGAAGAAGCCGATCAGCAGATCGGGTCGCTGCTCGCGCAGCATCTGCGGCACGAGTTGGAGTTGGTAGTCCTGCACCCACACCACCGCGTCCTTGGCGGCGACCTCCGCGGCGGCATCGGCGAAGCGCCGGTTCACCTTGACGTAGGCGTCCCACCACTCACGGTGATATTCGGGCGTGGCGACCACGTCGTGGTACAGCGGCCACAACGTTGCGTTGGAGAATCCCTCGTAGTAGTCACTGACCTCGTCGGTCGACAGGGCCACCGGCACCAGGGCCAGTCCATCGTTCTCGAAGGGATCGAGTTCCTCGTCGGGGGCGCCGTGCCACCCGACCCAGGCGCCCTCGTTCTTGCGCATCACGGGTTCGAGGGCAGTGACCAGACCGCCGGGAGAGGTGCGCCACGCGACGCCACCTTCGGGAAGATCCACTCGATCAACCGGTAGCCGGTTGGCCACCACGACGAACGAAGAGGTCTTGGGCCTGGCGGTCCGTGCCATCGTGTCGGTCTCCCCTCGTCAGGTCTCCACCTTAGGTGACCTCGGCGAGGACGGCCCGGCCGGCCCGGTTCAGGCGTCCACATCTGGTGTGCCGAGGGCACCATCACCCGCTGTTCGTGCAAGGGTGGTGTCCATGGTGATGACGAGCTCACTGTCCGACGCAGGTATCGAGGCGATGCGCGCGGTGATGCGTGAGCCCGGACGCACCCTGTTGGCCACCGACTTCGATGGTGTGTTGTCGCCCATCGTTGACGACCCCACCCAGGCGGTGGCCCTGCCGGCGGCGGTTCGGGCCCTTGGCCGGGCCGGGCAGTGCCTGGGTCAGGTGGCGGTGATCACCGGACGCCCGGCACGCAAGGCCGTGGAGTTGGGCGGATTCACCACCACGCCCGGTCTGGAGGAACTCATCGTCCTT
>JAKDKP010000223.1 GCA_030453285.1 Propionibacteriales bacterium | reverse complement strand
GGGATCGAAGCAGGTCACGCCTAGAGTGCGGATCGGCAGCGACGAGTTCACCTTTGAGCGCGACGGCACGAGGTACACGCCACGGTGGAACGGCAAGTCGTACGACCAGACCGTTCGGGCCGACAATGTGGTGATCCTCGACGTGCGCAACCGCAAGGACACCGACACCACCTCCGAGCTGTCGGTCGTCTCCGAGACCGTCGGCCAGGGCAAGGTCACCGTGCACCGCAACGGTTCGGCCCGCTCCGGCACCTGGAAACGCCCAAAGCTGGCTGGTCCGATGCGCCTGGTGGATGACGACGGCCGAGACCTCCCGCTCGCGCCGGGACGCACCTGGATCCTGCTGCGGGGTGCCTGAGGCCGCGTTTCGACACGCTCGTTCATTTCGACAGGCGCTCCTCGTTCCTCGGAGCTGCTCAATGCAGGCCTCGCTTGCTCAACGAACGACAACCCTCGGCACGACGAGGAACGACACCCCATTGGGTGGTTGAGCAAGCACGACGAGGAGACGACGCTGCGATCGGTGGTTGAGCAAGCACGACGAGGAACGAGGAGTGCGCGTCGAAACCCCTCACCGCTCACTTCAGTTGATCTTGGTCAGCGCTGCCTGGAGGGCGACGGCCCGGTCAGTGGTGTTGATCACGGTACGGGGTCCGTCGCGCTCCTCATCCCAATCGACGTAGTCACGCTGCACGTCGGCCCAATCGGGCAGGCACTGGTCCGGCAGATCGGCTTCCCGCTCCTCGACGCGGCGACGATGTTCCACGCGATCGGCCAGTTCGGTCTCCAGTACCTCCAGTGCTGCCGCGTGCTCGGCCGCCAACTGTCGCCAACCGTGGCGAGCCTCGGGCACCGGATTCACCGCATCGACGACGACGGTACCCCCGAGGGCAAGACCGACTCCGGCCAGCAGGTGACAGATCTCGTACCCCAATGACTCGATCGGATGATCATGGCGGGCCAGCTCGTTCTCGATGGCATCGACCCGCAGCATGACGCCCTCAAGTTCGGCCGCCAGCCCGCGGGCCAGTGTCGTCTTGCCCGTCCCCGGCAACCCCGCCAGGACGATGAGGCGCGGGCCTGCGGGGCCGCCGGTGGGTGGCCCGGTGATCAACTCCAGAGCGGCTGTGGCAGCGGCCAGGTCTCCTTCGCGGGTGGTCAGACGCCGGGTCGCCGGGCGGGCATCGAGCACCGCGGCCAGCCGCTGCGCCATTTGTGCCAACTCCTGTGCGCCACCGGCAGCCGCGACATCGGCGGCCGCTTGGGCAGCCAGTGGATCGGTGGTCGAGCGGGCACCGAATCGGCGGGTCACACTCGCCAGATCGTCGCAGATCGCCACCTCGACCAGGGGGGATCGTTCCTGTCGTACGAGTTCGTCGAGTTGATCAAGGAACTCCGTCCGGCCGAGGTATTGCGGGATGATCACCTCACCGCCGACGTGCAACTGCTCGCGCGCCGCGGCAATGGTGATCGCGCGAGCCAGCAGACCGGCAGCGGTCGGATCATCGCGCCAGCCGGGCAGCGCGGCCCGTACGCGATCGATGTCGATCACCAGGGCATGGGCGCGACGTGCCGCCCACGCGCACGCGATCGTCGACTTCCCGCTCCCGGGGATCCCGTTCAGCAACACCAGCATGCTCACCTCTCTCCGCCGTTCCTGACCTCGTCTCCAGATTGCCACCCACCGAGCGAGGTGTCAGGGCGCGGGACTCCCAATCCATATCAGGCTTGACTTATATAAGACAGCCCATAAGAATGAGCCCATGCACGCGTTCGACATCCTCGCCGATCCGGTCCGTCGGCGGCTCCTGGAACTGTTGGCCACCGGGGAACGCCCGGCCGGCGAACTGGCGAGCGTGATCAGCGACGAGTTCGGGATCAGTCAACCGGCGGTCTCCCAGCATCTGCGGGTGCTGCGCGAGAGCGGTTTCGCCCAGGTCCGCCCCGAGGGCACCCGCCGGCTGTATGCCGTACGGGCCGATCCTCTGCGGGAGGCCGATGAATGGCTCAATCCGTTCCGCCGACACTGGGCCCCGAAGCTGGCTGCCCTCGGGACCGAGATCGCCCGCGGCAGGCGGGCCCGACGAGACACCACACCCAAGGAGTGATCATGAACGACCAGCATCCCCCACCCGTCACCGACGGCCAGGTCGAGGCCGTACGTCGTACGGTGCGGATCGGTGACCGGACCTCGACCTCCGTCAACGCCGCCTCGACACTCAGCCAGACCTATCCGACCGATGTCGATGACCTGTGGCAGGCGTGCACCTCACCCGAGCGGCTGACCCGCTGGTTTGCGCCGGTCACGGGTGACCTCCAACTAGGGGGGCGCTACCAGATCGAGGGCAATGCCGGCGGTGAGGTGCGCGCTTGCGAGCCACCGAAGACGTTCACCCTCTCGTGGGAGTTCGGTGGTGGTGCGACCGAGGTGGTCGTCCGCGTCGAACCCGATGGTGACGGTGCCCGCCTCACCCTCGAGCACACCGGTGACGTGCCCCTGGAGTTCTGGGATCAGTTCGGACCCGGCGCCACCGGTGTCGGCTGGGATCTCGCCCTGCTCGGACTGGCCGGCCATCTCCGTACCGGTCACGGCAAACCCGAGGACGAGGAGGCCTGGACGATGTCCCCCGAGGCGCAGGCGTTCATCATCGAATGCAGCCGCGCCTGGGGAGATGCCGACATCGACGCCGGCACCCCGGAAGCCGAGGCCCGAGCAGCGCAGGGACGCACGACCGCCTTCTACACCGGTGTCGCCGAGCCGGTTTCCAATGCTTGAATGAGCCGATGACCTCCTACGTCTTCTCCGCCGACCAAGATCATCTCGACCGGGCCCGCGTGCACGCGTGGCTGGCGGAGGAGTCGTACTGGGCCAAGGGTCGACCACGCGACAAGCAGGAGTCGGCGATCGATCATTCGCTGAACTTCGGGATGTACGTGGCCGACGAGTCAGGCGTCCCGGCAGCTCAGGTCGCCTATGCCCGCGTGGTCACCGACCACACCACCTTTGCCTGGCTGGCCGACGTCTTCGTCGACACCAGTCATCGCGGCACCGGTCTGGGCAAGGAGTTGATCACGAACGTGCTGGCCGCCCTCGAACCGATGGAGCTGCGGCGGGTGCTGCTCAAGACCAACGATGCGCACGGCTTGTACGAGCAGTACGGGTTTGCACCGGTCAAAGCACCCGGCGACTGGATGGTGCACGGCACGCAGTGAGGATCAGTCGGCCAGCACCAGGCGCAGGGTGGGGAACAGTTCCTCGTCGCGGCGAGCGAAGCCCAACCGCTCGTACACCTCGACGGCACCAGGGGTGGACTGGACTCGTACGGTGTGGGCGCCCTTGCTCCGGCACCAGTCCAGAGCCGCATCCATCAGTGCCCGACCGATGCCCTGACCGCGGTAGGCCACGTCGGTGCACATGTCCCCAAGGTTGGCGTGCCACGGGCCCCAGTCCAGGCCGGGCACCGACAAGGTGACGGTGCCACTGACGCACCCCGCCAACCGGCCAGCGGGGGCATCCACCACGAAGAAGGCGTGCTGATCATCGGCCATCATGTGTGTGATCACTGCCGCCGCCCGCGGTGCCCAGTCCGGTCGGGAGGCCAGGTCCACCGCGAAGGGGTAGGACGTCGTCATGATCAACGCCTTGAGCCGGATGATCTCGTCGATGTCATCGGGCGTGGCCGCTCGCACCTGCACCCGCCGAGTGTAGGGCGTGCTCACCTCACGGCGTCGGCAGCAGCACGTCCGGCGGTCCGCCCGGAGAACAGGCAGCCACCGAGGAAGGTGCCCTCCAGCGAGTTGTAGCCGTGCATGCCACCGCCACCGAAGCCGGCCACCTCACCGGCGGCATAGAGACCGGGCACCACGTCACCGTTCGGCCCCAGGCAGCGGGCCGACAGGTCGGTCTCCAACCCGCCGAGGGTTTTGCGGGTCAGGATGTTGAGTCGTACGGCGATCAGCGGCCCGTTGCGTGGGTCGAGAAACGCGTGCGGTGGGGCCACCCTGATCAGCTTGTCCCCGCGGTAGCGGCGAGCGCGCCGGACCGCGGCCAACTGCGCGTCCTTGCCGAACTCGTTGGCCAACTCACGATCGCGCATGATCAACAAGTTCTCGATCTCGACCGCATCGAGAGCGACCCCGTTGTTGATCTTGTTCATCCCGGTCACCAGTTCGCCGATGTTCTCAGCGACGACGAAGTCCGCACCGTGCTGCTTGAAGGCCTCAACCGGACCAGGCGCACCGGGCCGTACGCGACTGGCCAGCAGCTTGAGATCCTTGCCGGTGAGGTCGGGGTTCTGCTCCGATCCCGACAGGGCGAACTCCTTCTCGATCACCTTCTGGGTCAGCACGAACCAGGAATGGTCGTGCCCGGTGCTGCGCAGATGCCGCAGGGCGCCAAGGGTGTCGAAACCGGGGAAGTACGGGGCCGGCAGACGTCGACCGGTGGCGTCCAACCACAACGAGGACGGCCCCGGCAGGATCCTGATCCCGTGGTTCTCCCACACCGGATCCCAATTGCGCAGCCCCTCGACGTAGTGCCACATCCGATCGGGATTGATCACTCGGGCTCCGCCGGCCTCGCTGATCGCCAGCATCCGCCCGTCCACGTGGGCCGGGACGCCGGCGATCATGGTCTGCGGCGGCTCGCCCAACCGCTCGGGCCAGTTCTGCCGTACGAGGTCATGGTTGCCGCCGATGCCGCCGGAAGTGACGATCACCGCCTGCGCTTCCAGGCTGAACCCGTCGACATCCTCGCGCGAGGAGGGCTTGCCCCGTGCGACATTCGAGGGGGCCAACACCACGCCGCGGACTCCGGTGACCGCGCCGTCGGAGATGATCAACTCGTCCACCTTGTGCCGAAACCGGAACTCGGCCCGCCCATTCTCCACGGCTTGGCGGACTCGTCGTTCGAACGGTTCGACCAGGCCAGGCCCGGTGCCCCAGGTGATGTGGAAGCGCGGCACGGAGTTGCCATGTCCTTCGGCTCGCCCGTCGCCCCGTTCGGCCCAGCCCACCACCGGGAACAGCCGATGCCCCATCTCGCGCAGCCAGGACCGCTTCTCCCCGGCGGCGAAATGGACGTACGCCTCGGCCCACTTCCGGGGCCAGTGATCCTCCGGTCGGTCGAACTGGGCACTGCCGCACCAGTCCTGCCAGGCCAGATCGGCCGAGTCGTGAATGTCCATCGC
>JAKDKP010000222.1 GCA_030453285.1 Propionibacteriales bacterium | reverse complement strand
GGCCGGGGGTTTTGGTGCCCCCGTCGATCCGCCCGGGGGGGGGGGCGGCGGCTGGGTGGGGGGGGTCTCCCCCCCCGGCCCGGCCGGCGCCGACCGTGCCGACAGCCGCGGCACCGAGGAGTCCGCGACGGGAGATCGAGTGGGGGGAGTTCTGTCCGGGAGGAATGGTGGACATTTGCAGGATCACATCCTTGTAATCGTTTTCAGACTGTCTACGTGGATGCCTTCGGGCTGTCAAGGGATCGGGCTGTCTTCGGGATGTGACCATCCCGTGCACCCCACATTTCCGAGGCCGACTGGTGTCCGGGCTGGCCCGATCGCACCGCTCGGAGCTGAGCATGGACGGCCCGGCCCCACGTCTGCTGTGCCTGACGGCGGCTGTGACCGGGGGCATCTGGACAGTCGCCCACTGACCAGAGCAGGTGTGGAAGGATTCTGGCCGTGGCTGCCGACGAAACTCCTTCCCACCCTTACGCGGGTGACCCGGTCTTCGAGCTGCACGTTGGCGGGAAGATGGCGACCGTACCGACGGCCGACGTCAGTACCACCGACCAGCTCTCCCTCGCGTACACCCCCGGCGTCGCCGAGGTGTGCCAGGCGATCGCAGCAGACGCGAGCCTGAGTCGCCACTACACGTGGGTGCCGAACACCGTTGCCATCGTGAC
This sequence comes from Propionibacteriales bacterium, assembly GCA_030453285.1. GTDB lineage: Bacteria > Actinomycetota > Actinomycetes > Propionibacteriales > Propionibacteriaceae > Carbonicoccus. Next base: position 4,553 of record JAKDKP010000222.1, on the reverse strand, counting down.
CGATGGCAGTGCCGTCCTCGGTCTGGGCGACATCGGTCCGGCCGCTGCGATGCCGGTGATGGAGGGCAAGGCGATCCTGTTCAAGCAGTTCGGCGGCGTCGACGGCATCCCGATCTGCCTCGCCGCCACCGATGTGGAGGAAATTGTCGAGACCGTCGTCCGGCTCGCGCCGAGCTTCGGTGGCATCAACCTCGAAGACATCTCGGCACCGCGTTGCTTCGAGATCGAGGATCGCCTCAAGGAGGCCCTCGACATCCCCGTCTTCCACGACGACCAGCACGGCACTGCCGTGGTGGCCCTGGCCGCGCTGAAGAACGCCCTCCAGCTCACCGGCCGCACGGCCGAGTCCGCACGCGTGGTCATCTCCGGTGCCGGCGCCGCGGGCGTGGCCATCGCCAAGATCCTGCTGGCCGCCGGCATCAAGGACATCGCGGTGACCGACCGCAAAGGCGTCGTGAGCTCGGACCGCACCGACCTGACTCCGACGAAGAAGGCGCTGGCCGAGTTGACCGCCGACCCGTCTGGTCGCCGCGGCACCCTGGCCGATGCGCTGGACGGCGCCGACGTCTACATCGGTGTCTCCGGCGGCACGGTGGCTGAGGAGGTCGTCGCGACGATGGCCGACGACGCCATCATCTTCGCGATGGCCAACCCAAACCCCGAGGTCCACCCCGACGTCGCCTACCGACACGCGCGGGTCGTCGCCACCGGCCGGTCGGACTTCCCGAACCAGATCAACAATGTGCTGGCCTTCCCCGGCATCTTCCGCGGCGCCTTCGACGTGCATGCGAGCTCGATCACCGAGGGCATGAAGGTCGCCGCAGCCGAAGCGCTGGCCGGCCTGGTCGGCGACGACCTCAGTGCAGACCTCGTGATCCCCTCGCCGTTCGATCCCCGCGTGGGCCCGGCCGTTGCCGCGGCGGTGGCCGACGCAGCCCGTCGTGACGGAGTCGCCCGCGGCTGAGGCAGCGCCGCCCGAAGGCCTGAGCACATAGTTCCGGTCGAGCACGCCGCGGGGAAGCGGCTGCCCTCGGCTAGCGTTCAGGCCGTGTACTCCTTCCACCTGGCCACCCTCGACCCGCAGATCACTGCCGGACTGCTGCTGCGGGCGCCGACCGCGCCGGGCCTGCGTCACGTCGAGTGCCTGGCCGGCATGCGACTCGGAGCCCCGGTGGTATCGCCGGACAGGTTGCAATTGCGGCGGCTTGCGGTGTTTGCCCGCTGGCAGGACGAAGCGGCGCTGGAGACATTCCTTGATCAACACGGTCTCGGCCGACAGCTGGCCGGCGGTTGGCACGTACGGATGGAGTTCCTGCGGCGCTGGGGGAGAGTGAGCGAACTGTCCGATCTGCCGCAGCGGGCCTCGGCGTCCCCCGCGACCCCGGAAGAGCCGGTGGTGGCGGTCACCTTGGCACGGATGCGGTTGCCGGAGCTGCCGAGATTCCTGCACTGGGGCCGCCCGGTGGAGCGCTTGGTGCGTGACCATCCCGGCGCCACCCTGGCCATGGCGGCGATCCGGCCGCTCAGGACGGTGTCGACGTTCTCGGTGTGGCGTACCACGCGTGACATGGTGCAGATGGTGCACGGGCACAGTGGCGTCGAGGCTCCCGTCCGCCATCGCGATGCGATGGTCGAGCGGGAACGCCGCGACTTCCATCACGAGTTCACCACTCTGCGCTTCCGGCCGTTGTCGGAGCATGGCCGGTGGGAGGGCCGTACGGGCATCGTCCCGTGCCATGATCAGCGGCGAGGATGAACCCTTGTCATGATCAGCGTTCGAGGAGCCCACGCAGGTCATCGGCGGTGAGGGCACCCGACAGCATGTCGCCGTCGTCGACAACACGGTCGAACAGGTCGCGCTTCTTCTGCTGCAGGGCGACGACCTTCTCCTCGATCGTGTCGGTCGACACCAGCCGGTACACGTTGACTGATCGGGTCTGACCGATCCGGTGGGCGCGGTCGATGGCCTGATTCTCGGCGGCTGGGTTCCACCACGGGTCGAGCACGAACACGTAGTCGGCCTCGGTGAGCGTCAACCCGAATCCGCCGGCTTTGAGGGAGATCAGGAAGACCGGCGCGTTCCCCGTACGGAACGTGTTGACGACGGTCGCACGGTTGCGGGTCCTCCCGTCGAGGTAGGCGTGGCCGATCCCTTCGGTGGCGAGTCGCTGACGTACGAGCTTGAGGAAGCCGGTGAACTGGCTGAACACCAGCGCCCGATGGCCCTCGGCGGCGAGCTCGGTGACCTGCTCGACGAGCGCCTCGATCTTGGCGCTGGAAGCCAATCCGCCGTACGCGTCCGCGTCGACCAAGGACGGGTCGAGGGCCATCTGCCGCATCACCGTCAGGGCGCGCAGGATCGCGATCCGGTTCTCGTCGAAGTCGTCGATCAGCCCGAGGAGCCGTTGGCGTTCCCGGGTCAGGTGTCGGTCGTAGACCGTACGGTGCTTGGGGTGCAGGGCGACGTGCAGCACCTGTTCCTGCTTGGGCGGCAGATCGGCGGCCACCGTCTGCTTGGTCCGGCGCAGCATGAACGGTCGGATCCGCCTGCGCAGCGCGGCCAGCAGCTCGGGGTCCTCGCCGGCCTCGATCGGACGAACCCATTCGTCGCGGAACTGTTGTGGGCGTGGATGCAGTCCCGGCGCGACGATGGACAGCAGCGACCACAGATCCATCAACGAATTCTCCAGGGGCGTACCGGTGAGGGCAAAGGTGACCCGGGCCGGCAGGCGACGCATGGCGGCGTACGTCTTGGCCTGATGGTTCTTCACGAACTGCGCCTCGTCGAGGACCGCCGCCGACCAGGTGATCGAGCCGAACGCCTCGGCGTCGATGCGGGCCACGGCGTACGACGTGACGACGAGATCGGCACCGGCGATCGCCTCGGCGATCGGCACCTTCGCCTTGCCCCGCGTACGGTCCAGCACGGCAATGCTGAGCTGGGGGGCGAAGCGCTCGACCTCACCGGTCCAGGTGGCGAGCACCGAGGTGGGCGCCACGATCACCATCGGATCGGAGAGCTCGCCCCGTTCCTTCGCACGTAGGGCAGCGGCCAGGATTTGGAGGGTCTTGCCCAGGCCCATGTCGTCGGCCAGCACGCCGCCCAACCCGAGATCCCACAACATCGACAACCAGCGAAAGCCCTCCTCCTGGTACGGCCGTAGGGTCGCCTGGAGCGCGCGCGGTACGGTCGCCGGTTCCGGCGCGTGGTCGCCTCTGACGCCGAGCAGGGCCGCCACGGACTGCTGCCACCGTGCGGACTGCTCCTCCACGACGCCGATCTCGACCAGCTCGTCCCACAGGCCGACGTGCAGCACCGACAGCCGCAGCGGACCCGATGGCTTGTCCTGCAGGGATCTGGCCTCCTCGACCAGAGACTTCAGCCGGTGCAGCTCGGGTTGATCAAGGGAGAACCAGGCGCCACTGGGCAGGAGCAGCTTGTCGTCCTCGCGCGCGATGGCGGTGACCAGCGTGCCGAGCGGAACGTCATGTCCGCCCACGGAGACACCGATCTGGAGATCGAACCAGTCGCGATCATCGGTCTGCTCCGATGTGCCGAGGGCGATCCGGGGACTGGCGGTGACTTCGTCGTACGAAACGGGTTCGCCCTCGATCTCGACCTCGATCCGGTCGTCCGCCTCCAGGGTCGGCAACAGGTCGGTGAAGGCAACGGTGTCGAAGCCGGACAGGGAGGTGGTGGCAGCGAGAGTCCAGCCGGTGCCAGTGCTCTGCCACAGGCTCGGCATCGTGTCGTGATCGGGGATGGCGGCCAGCAGTTCCCGTTCCTGGGCGGGCTCACGTACGGCACGGCCGTGGTCGGAGAACTGCACTGGCAGGGGTGTCTCGCGCGGTCCGTACCGGAAGGACCAGTGCAGGACGGTCAGATGATCAGGGGCGAATCGTACGTTGAGGTGCAGCCGTGGTGGGACGACGTCGGGGACCTCGAGCGACTCGGCCGTACGGACGGTGGCGCGACGCCGCAGGATCGGGAGATGCTCGACCACGAAGGTCGGCCACTCGTCGGCAGGGATGGTGAGCGGACCGTGGGTCAGGACACGATTGGCCGCCTGGTCGACATCGGGTCCGAAACCGCCCAGCCTCAGGTCCCGGCCCTCGCGACGGAACCAACCGGTCGGCGGATCACCCACCAGGTTGATCTGATCATGGTCGGGGTGAGTGTTGTCGAATGGGTCGACACCCTCGGATGCGGCATCAACGTCCGGCAGGGACAGCCGGGGTGTCACCTGCAGGTCGCCGGCCTCGGTCGGCGCGATGTCGAGCCCGAAGTGCCCCGGCTCGGGCGCCAAGTGAATGACGCCCTTGCCGATCTTGTCGGGCAACAGGGTGATCCCGGCCTCGCGGGCGCCAACGAGCAGGTCGATCCAATCCCGACCCAGAGCGGTCAATTCGATCCAGTCGGGCAGTCTGGACCAGCGCGAGTACCGATCATGTTGACGATGCGCCTCAGCGATCTCAGTGAGCGCGGCGTGCACCTTCGGATCGAGAGTGGGCGCCTCGTAGCGGTCGGCCAAGGAATCCCACGAGATGCCGGT
>JAKDKP010000221.1 GCA_030453285.1 Propionibacteriales bacterium | reverse complement strand
GGGGGTTGGTGACGGCGTGGACGGGGTGGGTGTCTGGGACGTGGCCGGTGCCGGGGAGGTCGGCGAGCCCGGCGAGCCCGGCGAGTGGACGTTCGATGTGGGGGCAGACGAGCTGGTCGAGGGATCGGGAGACACCACCGGAGATGAGTTGCTGGTTGACGCGCCACCGCAACCGGTGACGGCAACCGCAGCCAGCAGGACGATCGTCCCGGCAAGTCTGCGTCGCACGTCTCAGCCCTCCGTTCCGTCCGGTGCCAGCAGTGCATTGACGTCGGGAGTGCCGGCCAGGCGGGAGAAGGTCCCGTCCCGAGCGATTTCTGTCGCAGCGGACAGGAAGCTTCCCCAGGCCGCCTTGGCCAGGGCGCCGCCGACACTGATCCGTCGTACGCCGAGGTCGGCCGCCTCCGCAACGGTACAGAACGGCTGGTTGATCAACAGATTGACCGGTTTGGGTGCGACGGCAGCCACCACGGTGGCGATCTGGTCAGCGGTGGTGAGGCCGGGGGCGTACAGGCAGTCCGCGCCGGCCTCGGCGTACGCGGTGAGTCTGCGCACCGTCTCCGCCAGGTCGGGGCGTCCGACGATGAATCCTTCGGTCCGCCCCGTGAGGATGACGGCGGTCCCGCTGGCATCGATCGACTGTCGCGCCGCCGCGATCCGCTCGACGGCCAGTTCGAAGCCGAACAGGGGGTCGCCCTCGTCGCCGGTGGAGTCCTCGATCGACAACCCGGCGATCCCGGTGCCGACGGCGCGGCCGACGTTGGCGGCGACCTGGTCGGGGGCCACGGCGAAGCCGCCCTCGAAGTCGGCATTCACCGGAACATTGACCGCGCCGACGATGTCGCTGAGATGGGCGAGGATCCGATCAAGATCAACGAGGTTGTCCTGATGGCCAGATGTCCAGGCGAATCCCGCGCTGGTGGTGGCCAGGGCTGGGAATCCGAGGTGGGTCAGCACCCGGGCACTGCCCACGTCCCAGGGGTTCGGCATCACGAAGCAGCCGGCCTCATGCAATCGACCGAACGCGGTCGCGGAATCCGTTGGCTCGGGCATGACAGCACTGTTCCACACCCCGCAAGGCCGTCACGCAGGTGTGTGAGCGATTGTGTGTAGCGAACACTACAAAACGTGCTAGCGTGATTGTGTACTGAACGCTACTCAATTGGAGTTGATCGTGATCCCGGATCATCAGGAACGCCGCGGGAGCCGATTGCCGGTCGCGGTGTACATCCTCGGCGCGGCCATCTTTGCCCAGGGGACCAGTGAGCTCATGCTGGCCGGCCTGTTGCCGGAGATCGCTGTCGATCTTGGTGTCGGGGTCCCGCAGGCGGGACTCCTCATCTCGGGATTCGCGCTGGGGATGCTCATCGGGGCACCGATCCTGGCGATCCTGACCGTACGGTGGCCGCGACGGTTGACCATGGTGGGCTTCCTCGGCGTCTTCATCCTCTCCCACATCGCGGGAGCATTGGCCCCCAGCTATGGCGTCCTGCTGGCGACGCGCTTCGTCGGGGCCTTCGTCTACGCCGGCTTCTGGGCGGTCGGTGGCAGTACGGTGCTGTCGGTCGTGGCGCCGGACAAGCGTGGCCGCGCGATGGGCATCTTCGCCGGCGGGCTGACTGTGGCCACGGTAATCGGGCTGCCGGCCGGCACCTGGCTCGGACAGCAGCTCGGCTGGCGAGGTGCCTTCTGGGCCGTCGCCCTGATCACCATCATCGCGGCCGTGGCGGTGCTGGTGAAGGTTCCACGGCTTGCCGTCGGCGACGCGCCGCGCATGCGAACCGAGGTCGCGGCCATGCGGAACGGCAGGTTGTGGTTGTCCTACGCGCTCACCGCCACCTCGATCGCCGCCGTGCTCGGCACCTTCTCCTACCTGGGGGCCATGGTGCTGGACGCCGGCCTGGCTCCCGAACTCGTGCCGCTGGTGATGCTGGGGTACGGCATCGGAGCCCTGGTCGGCATGACGGTGGGCGGACGGGCGGCGGACACCCGTCCGATGGCCATCCTGGTCGCCAGCTTCGCCGGCGTCGCGGTCCTGTCGGTGCTGCTTGGCGTCGCTGCCGGTCATCCGGCCTGGCTCGGTGTGTTGGCCTCGCTGCTGGGACTGGCCGGCTTCGCCTCCAACCCCGCTCTGAACTCACGGGTGTTCGAGATCGCGCCGGAGGCATCGCGGTTGTCAGTGGCCGGCAACATCTCCGCCTTCAATGCCGGCATCAGCCTCGGTCCCTGGCTGGCCGGCCTCGCCCTGACCGCCGGTGCCGGCTTTGCCGCCGTTCCCACCATCGGCGCCGCCCTGGCCGCCTTGGCCCTGCTCCTGCTCGGCGTGGAGGCGGCAGCCAGGCGTCGGGCATCGGCGAGGCGGTCGCCTCAGATGACGCCGAGGGCGATCATCGCATCGGCCACCTGCAGGAACGAGGACACGTTCGCGCCGAGGACGTAGTCACCGGGAGCACCGAACTCCTCGGCGGTCTCGGCACACCGAGCGTGGATGCCGGTCATGATCGAGGCCAGGCGGTCCTCGGTGTGCTCGAAGCTCCACGAGTCGCGTGAGGCGTTCTGTTGCATCTCCAGGGCGCTGGTCGCGACACCTCCGGCGTTGGCGGCCTTGCCGGGGGCGAACAGCACGCGCGAGCCGCCGAAAGCGCGGATCGCCTCGGGGGTGGCCGGCATGTTGGCACCCTCGGCGACGATGCCGCAGCCGTTGTTGATCAAGGTCAGCGCGGCCTGCTCGTCCAGCTCGTTCTGCGTTGCGCACGGCAGCGCCACGTCACAAGGCACGTCCCAGATCGATCCGTCGGTGACGTGTCGGCTCTGACCACCCTGCTGCGTGTACTCGCTGATTCGCCCCCGACGAACCTCCTTGATCTCCTGCAGGCGCGCCAGATCGAGGCCCTGCTCATCAACCACGTAGCCGGAGGAATCGGAGCAGGCGATCACCGTCGCACCCAGTTGTTGGGCCTTCTCGATGGCATAGATCGCCACATTGCCCGAGCCGGAGACGACGACCCGCTTGCCGTCGAGTCCTTCGCCGCGGGTGGCCAGCATCTCGTTGGCGAAGTACACCGTGCCGTAGCCGGTGGCCTCCGTACGGACCTGTGAACCGCCCCAACCGATGCCCTTGCCGGTCAGCACGCCGGACTCGTACCGGTTGGTGATCCGCTTGTACTGCCCGAACAGGAAACCGACCTCGCGGCCACCGACACCGATGTCCCCGGCCGGGACATCGGTGTACTCGCCGATGTGACGATGCAGCTCGGTCATGAAGGACTGGCAGAACCGCATCACCTCGCCGTCGCTGCGACCCTTGGGATCGAAGTCCGAACCGCCCTTGCCGCCACCGATCGGCAGCCCGGTCAGGGCGTTCTTGAAGATCTGCTCGAAGCCGAGGAACTTCACGATGCCGAGGTAGACGCTCGGATGGAACCGCAGACCACCCTTGTACGGCCCCAGCACCGAGGAGAACTCGACCCGGAACCCGCGGTTGACCTGGACGTCGCCGTTGTCGTCGACCCACGGCACCCGGAAGATGATCTGTCGCTCCGGCTCGCAGAGACGCTCGATCACCCCGTGGTCGAGGTACTCGGGGCGCTTGCCGACCACCACGCTCAGGCTGTCGAACACCTCGCTGACGGCCTGATGGAACTCCGCCTCTCCGGCATTGCGTTCCACAACTTTGGTGTAGATCGGTTCCAGGCGGGGATCGAGCGTCATCGGCGTCACCTTCGTGTGGAGTCCAGTCGTCGGGTCGCCCCGACTCTAGGAGATCGGGCCGTCGGGGGTGAGTGGTGTCCGGAATGTGCCCCTCCGGCCAGGAATAGGGGTGTGCGTTGCAGGGTTGTTCGGGACATGGCATCTCTGCAGCTCTCCGTCCTCGATCTCGTCCCGGTACGCTCCGGCCAGACCACCGCCGACGCCGTCCACGCCTCGATCCGGTTGGCGCAGACTGCCGAAGAGAACGGGCTGCACCGATTCTGGGTCGCCGAGCACCACAACATGCCTGCGGTCGCCGCCACCAACCCGCCGGTGTTGATCAGCCTGCTGGCCGGTGCGACCGAACGGTTGCGGATCGGTTCGGGTGGGGTGATGCTGCCCAACCATGCTCCGCTCGTGGTGGCCGAACAGTTCGCCCTGCTGGAGGCGGCCTTCCCGGGCCGTATCGATCTGGGAATCGGCCGAGCGCCCGGCAGCGACCCGGTCACCAGTCATGTGCTGCGCCTCGGCGGCCCGGTGAACGCCGAGGAGGCGGTCGCCCAATTCGAGAGCAATGTCGAAAACCTGATCATGATGATGGATCGCAGTGGTGTGGGTGTCGCCGTGCAGGGCCGGGAGTACGGGCTGCGCGCCACCCCGGCGGCGGTCAGTTCGCCACCGGTGTGGCTGCTCGGCTCGTCGGACTACTCGGCACGGCTCGCCGCCAGGAGCGGATTGCCGTACGTCTTCGCGCACCACTTCGCCGGCCGCGGGACCGCCGAGGCGCTGGCCCTCTATCGCGACAGCTTCACCCCCGCCGCTCCCGGTGACGAACCGCGGACCTTCCTGACCATCAATGCGGTTGTCGCCGACACCGCCGATGAGGCCGCGGCCCTCGCCCTGCCGTACCAGCAGCAGATGATCGCGTTGCGGACCGGCCAGGAGATGACGCCGACGAGGCTGGTCGAGGAGGCCGAAGAGCTCGGTGTGCCCGACGCCCAGCGGCCATTGCTGGAGTCGATGCGTGAGTCGTGGGTGATTGGCGATGCCGCCTCTGCTGCCGCCGAGATCGGTGAGCTCGCCACCCGATTCGGTGTCGACGAGGTCATGGTGCACCCCGTCGCCGCCAGTCGACGTGGCACTGACCCTGCCGTCGCCCCCACCCGCGAACGCACGCTTGAACTGCTCGCCGCCCACCTCCTCGGCTGACGTCGGCACGGAAAGCGCTGGTTGAGCAAGCGACGAGGGACGAGGAGCGCGTCGAAGCCTGATCTCTGGCGAAGCTGGCGCTTCGACGCCCTCGTTCCTCGCTTGCTCAACGACCGGTTGGCATGCCTGCCGGTAGGGTGGCCGGACGCCTCGCCAGCCAGTTCAGGAGTGTCACATGTCCCCGTTCGGGATCGTCCTGTCCGACTCACTCGAAAAGGTCCACGGGAGCTCCGAGCCGCGACCGCACGGAACCGGGAAGCTGTCGGCGTTGCGGGGTGAACGGGTGGCGTTCCAGGTGGCCGTACGACCGCCCGACGATT
>JAKDKP010000220.1 GCA_030453285.1 Propionibacteriales bacterium | reverse complement strand
CGCCCGGATCACCTCGTACGCCTTCGCGCGCGGCAAGGGTGTCGGTCGCCCGACCCCAGTGCAGGCGGGCTCGCCACAGGGCCTCATCGGCATAGATGTTGCCGATGCCCGAGACCAAGGTCTGGTCCAGCAGCGCCCGTTTGATGTCGGTCCGGCGCCGGCGCAACCGGGCCACCACAGCATCCTCGTCGTACGAGGGATCGAAGGGGTCCACCGCGATGTGCGCGATCTCGGCGGGCAACTCGGCGCCGTCGACCGACACCGACAGTCCGCCGAACATCCGCTGGTCGACGAACCGCAGCACCGAACCGTCCGACAGGCGCATCCGCACCCGGGAGTGCTTGTGTTCCTCCCCCGAGGCAGTGTCGATCCGGAACTGGCCGCTCATCCCCAGGTGGGCCAGCACGGCGTCGCCGCCGACCAGCGGCAGCCACAGGTACTTGCCGCGACGCCGAGGGGCGGCAAAGGTCTCGCCGGCCAACCGGGCGGCGAAGTCGTCGGGCCCGGCGAGGTGCCGGCGGACCGGACGCGGGTGCAGCACCTCGACCGCATCGATCCGCAGCCCGGTGATCCGATCGGCCAAGCCGGCGCGGACCACCTCGACCTCAGGAAGTTCGGGCACCGTCGATCGAGTCCGGGGCGGGCGTGGAGTCTGCGACGGCCCCGACCGAGTCCGCCGCGACGGAGTCCGCCGCGGCGTCCTGCGCGGCCACGGCATCCTCAGCGGCAGCCTCGGTCTGCAGCGCGGCGAAGGCCAGCTCGGCGGCCTGTTGTTCGGCCTGCTTTTTGTTGCGGCCGAGTCCGGGCCCGAATGCGCGATCGGCGATGGTGACCCGCGCCTCGAAACTCTTGGCGTGGTCGGGGCCGTCCTCGACGACGGCGTAGTGCGGCACGCCGAGCCCATGGCTCGAGGCGTGCTCCTGCAGGCTGGTCTTCCAGTCCAGGCCCGCCCCGATGGTGGCGGCTTCGGCCATCAGCGGGTCGAACAGGTGATGCACGAAACTGTCGGCACCGGTGATCCCGTGCGTCATGAACACCGCACCGATGAACGCCTCCGTGGTATCGGCCAGGATGGAGGTCTTGTCCCGACCACCGGTCGACACCTCTCCCTTGCCGAGCCGTACGGCCGCGCCGAGATCGAGCCCGCGGGCCACCCCGGCCAGGGCGCGGGAGTTCACCACCGCGGCCCGCAGCTTGGCCAGTTGGCCCTCCGACAGATCGGGGTGGGAGGTGTAGAGGTGATCGGTGACGACCAGCCCGAGCACCGCGTCTCCGAGGAACTCCAGCCGCTCGTTCGTGGGCAGTCCGCCGTGCTCGTACGCGTACGAACGGTGCATGAACGCCAACTCGAAGTGCTCGGGCTCCATCTCGAGCCCGAGCTCGATGAGCACGGCGTTCAGGCGTTCCGGCAAGCGCTGCGGCTCGACGGTCACCTGCGTCAGGCCTGCGCCTCGACGACCTGACGCCGGTCGCCCTTGGGGCCGTACTGGCCGCATGATGGGCACGCGGTGTGCGGCAGGTGCTTCTCGCGGCAGGCCGGGTTGGCGCACACGACGAGCGTCGGCACCGTGGCCTTCCACTGCGAGCGGCGGTGCCGGGTGTTGCTGCGAGACATCTTCCGCTTGGGAACAGCCACGATCTTCTCCTAGTTACTTGCTGTCAGGTCAAACTCTTGGTCGTACGGTCAAACTCCGGCCCCGCTCGTACGGACGCCTCAGCTCGTCCGGTCCTGCTCCTGCCACGCGCCGAGGCTGCCCCACCGCGGATCGATCGGCTCTCCATGGTCGTGCGTCGGGTCCGCGTTCAGGTCGGCGCCGCATTCGACGCACAACCCGGCGCAGTCCGGCCGGCACACCGGCTGGAACGGCAGGTCGAGCACCACCTGGTCGCGCAGCAGCGGCTCGAGGTCGAGCAACTCACCCTCCATCTGGCTGGCGTCGAGCTCATCGTCCTCGTCGGCGGAGTGCGCGCCCGGATGGACGAACAGTTCCTGGATGTCGATCTCGATCGCGTCGGCGATCTCGGTCAGACAGCGGCCACACTCCCCGCGCACTTCGGTCCGGGCGGTACCGGTCACCAGCACGTCCTCCCCAACGGCCTCGATTCTGATGTCGAGGTCGACCGGGGTTCCCGGTGGTACTCCGATCACGGCCGTACCCAGCTCGTCCGGGGCGGGGACCTGACGACTGATCTCCTGCATCGCGCCCATCCGGCGGCCCAGCTCGTGGGTGTCGATCACGAGCGGCGACCGGGCGTCGAGCGACTTGGGGGTCACCATCACAATCCCTTCACCTACGAACGGTCCGAGACAAGTCGTGACCGACGCGCCACTCTACGCCAACGGGCCGAGACCGGACAAATGCGCCGCGGGTGGCCCGGGAGTCAGTCCCGGCCAGTCCCACCGGGTCCGGCCAGCGGTTCCTCGTGGCCATCGTCGACGTCGAGTCGGCTGCGTTCGGACAGGCGTTCCCGCGCGTGGGTCACCTGGCTCAGGGTCTTGTGCAGTACCGACTCGAAGGAGGCCATCCGGGCGTCGACGAAGGCGTCGGTCTCGGTCCGCAGCGCCTCGGCCTCGGCCGCGGCCTCGGTCCGGGACTGTTCGGCCTGTTCGCGGGCCCGCACCGCCAGCGGTTCGGCCTCGGCGAGCTCGGCGGCGCGGCGTTCGGCGTCGGCAATGATCTCGGCGGCGCGCTGTTCGGCCTCGCGAACGTGCTGATCGGCCGCACCGATCACTCCCCGGGCCTGGTCGAGTTCGGCCGGCATCGCGGCCTCGAGCTTGGCCACCAGGTCGAGCGCCTCGCCGCGGTTCACCACGCACGAGGACGACATCGGCATCGCTTTGGCGCTGGTGATCAACTGGCGCAGGGCCGACAGGTGCTGTTGGGCGTTCTCGTCCATGCAGTCATCGTAGGCGCCGGTCGCGGCCGGCCCCTGAGCACCCGAGCACCCGAACCCCCGATTCAGGACCCCTTCGGCCAGTCGTCGGGCGCCTCGGCTCCACCCGGGACGACCGCACCCGGCTGTTCGGTCCACGAGTCCTTCGGGCGGTAGCCGAGCTCCAGCATGGTATTGGTCAGATCCCATCGCCGGTTGGGGTTGTCCGAGACGGCGTAGTAGAGCCCGAAGGTGACGTCGGCCTCGATCGCGCGCCGCACGACCTGTTCGGTGTCGTCGGGACTGAGCCACATGGCGTGCAACAGATCGACATCGGTCTCGCCGGGGTTCTCCGACATCCAGCCGATCCGCAGCGCGATGAAGTCGATGCCGTACTCGTCGTGGTAGAAGCGCCCGAGCGCCTCCCCGAACACCTTGGACACCCCGTACAGCGAATCAGCCCGCGGCAGGTGGTGCGGATAGACCGGCCACTGTTCATCCCGGTCGTACATGCCCATCGCGTGGTTGGAGCTGGCGAAGACGAACCGGCGCACGCCGGCCTCCCGGGCGGCCTCGAGGGTGTTGCGGAAGCCGACGATGTTGGCTTCCAGCACGTCATCCCAACTCGATTCCGGGGAGGCGGAGCCAGCCAGATGGACCACGGTGTCGACCCCGTCCATCAGGGCGAGCACTTCCTCGTACGAGCTCAGATCGGCGGTGCGCAGCACCTTTTCCTGCTCGGGGTTCTTGGGTGTCCGGCCGTGCTGGATCACCTCGTAGTCGTCGGCCAGCCGTTCGGCGAGCACCAACCCGACTCCGCCGGTGGCTCCGGTGATCAACACGCGTCTGGTCATGTGGCAGGCCCCTTCCGGGCGCGTTCGACGGTACGACGGGCCACGTCGTCGGGCAGGAAGGCGGTCACGTTGCCGCCGAGCTTGGCGATCTCGCGGACCAAGGTGGACGAGACATGGCCCCACTGCGCCGCGGTGGGCAGGAAGACGGTCTCCAATCCGCTGAGCTGGGTGTTCATGTGGGCCATCGGCAACTCGTACTCGAAGTCGCCGGCGCTGCGCAGCCCCTTGACCACGCCACCGGCGTCGGCCTCACGGCAGTAGTCGACCAGCAGGCCCGAGAAGGTGTCCACCTCGACATTGGGCCAGCGGGCACACGAGCGCTTGACCATCTCGACCCGCTCGTCGACGTCGAACAGACCGGATTTGCTGGTGTTGGTGCCGACGGCCACGATCACCTCGTTGAACAGGGCGGCGGCCCGACCGATGATGTCCAGATGCCCGTACGTCACCGGGTCGAAGGAGCCGGGGCAGACCACGCGATGCATGCGCCCATCCTGTCAGGTCAACCGCAGCCGTAGTGCACAACGGTGTCACCGTAATTCTTTGACCAGCCGTCGGTGTAGCCGTCGGGCCACCCCGGTGCGGCGGACCGTCCAGAGCGCTCGACCATGATGATCCCGTTCGGGGCCACCCATCCGTTGGCGACCAGATCGGCCACCACCCGATCCAGGGCATCACTGGAGATCTCGTACGGGGGGTCGAGCCAGACCATGTCGTACGCCGTCGGCGACGGTTGGGCGACCAGGGTCTCCACCCGCCCGGACGTGATCTCCACCTCGAGGCCGAGATCGCCGGCGTTGCGGCGAATCACCGAGGTCGCCTTACGTTCCCGCTCGACGAGCAGCACCGGGGTGGCGCCGCGACTGGCGGCTTCCAGCCCCATCGCGCCGGAACCGGCGTACAGGTCACAGAAGCTCTGTGCAGCCATGGACTCGGCGGGGTCGGCGGAAACGGTCCCCAACCAGGAGGTGAGTGCGGTGAAGACGGCTTCCTTGACCCGATCACTGGTGGGGCGGGTGCCCTGGCCCGCCGGCATGGTCAGCCGACGACCGCCGTGGGACCCGGCGATGATGCGCGTCACCCGCACGATTCTGCCCTTCTCGTCCGACTGGGGATACCCGTCCGACCACTTTTGATCACAAAGAATTCTTTGCAAAGCTTCCTTTGTGTTCTAGGGTGGCGGATATGGAGAAGCGCGCACCACGCAAGGCCCGCGGCGACGAGATCGTGATCAATGGCGAGAACCTTCGCGGCCTCACTCACCCACTGCGCATGCGACTGCTGGGCCGACTACGGGCCGGCGGACCTGCCACCGCGAGCGCCTTGGCGCGTGAGTTCGACACCACCAGCGGCGATGTCTCGTACCACCTGCGCCAGCTCGAACGATTCGGCTTCATCACCGAGTCCACCGGACAGGGCAACAAGCGCGAACGGTGGTGGCGCGCCCAGCACGAGCGCAGCGAGTTCGATGAGTTGTCTTTGCCGAGCGAGG
>JAKDKP010000219.1 GCA_030453285.1 Propionibacteriales bacterium | reverse complement strand
TCCCGCCGATGTCGGGGTTCGTGGGCAAGATCGGACTGCTGTCGGCCGGGGCGGCTGAGGCGACACCGTTGGCGTACGTCCTGATGGCCGGAGCCGTGGTGACCAGTCTGCTCACTCTGTACGCGATGGCGAAGGTCTGGAACCGTGCTTTCTGGCGCTCCCCGCCCGCATCCGATGACGGGCGTGATGCGCTGATGGTCCGCCGCCGTGGCTTCCGGATGCCGGCCGGCATGGTGGTCACCTCGGTGGTGCTGGTGTTGGGCGGTCTTGGTCTGACCGTTGTCGCCGGGCCGTTGTACGCGTTCACCGAACGAGCGGCCGCCGACTCTGCCGCCGTCACCTACATCCATGCCGTCCTGGGGGAGGTCCGATGAGCGCCACGACCCATCGTCGCAACGGCATCCAGTACAAGACCATCATCGCGCTGGCCGTGGTGTGGATCCTGCTCTGGGGCAAGCTGAGCCTGGTCGACGTCGTGTTCGGCCTGGTGGTCGGCCTGTTGATCACCGTGGTGTTTCCCCTGCCGCCGATCACCTTCCACGGGCGGCTCCGTCCGATCGGGATGGCCTGGTTGGTGATCAAGCTGTTGTCCGACCTGGTCGTCTCGTCCTTCGTCGTCGTGGCGAGGGTGTTCCAGTTCGGTCGGACTTTCGAGAATGCGGTGATCCGGGTCCCGCTGCGATCCCATTCCGATCTGTACATGACGCTCACCTCCGAGCTCACCTGTCTGGTGCCGGGCAGCGTTGTACTGGAGACACGGCGGTCGGCTGACACCCTGTACGTCCACGTGATGGACGTACGAGGCCCCGCCGACCTTGAGGATGCCCGCCGCGGCACCTTGGCGTCGGAGGAGCGGGTGCTGCGTGCGCTGGGAACTCGGGAGGAACTCGACTGTCTGCGGGAAGGGCGCGAGATCCCGCGAACCGATGACCGCACGACCGCACGGACCGAGTCCACGGCCGGCTCGCCGGATGCCGCCGATCCGTTCGAGGCAGCCGAGGAGTCCGAAGGTCTCGACAGCGAAGGTCGCGACGCCGGGAGGAACGCATGATCGTCACCGTGCTACTCGTCCTGGGTGCCGCCATGTTGGCCGTGGCAGCCGTGCTGACGGTGTACCGGATGTCCAAGGGGCCCACCATCCTTGACCGGGTGATCGCCGCAGACGTGGTGCTGGCCATCGTGGTGGCCGGCCTGGCCACCGAGGCGGTCTACCACCGGCACCTCACCACACTGCCGATCATGCTGGTCGTGTCCCTGGTGGCCTTCGCCGGCTCCCTCAGCATGGCGCGCTTCTTCGCCGAACAGGACCGCAACACCTGGCTGCCGCCGGAGGGTGAAGCCAACGGTGAGTCCGGCCCGACCCGATCGTCGGCGGGGGAGTCATGAGCCTGAGCGAGGTGGCCGACCTGATCGGCGCAGTCCTGATCTTCCTCGGCTGTTTCCTATGCTTCTCCGCCGCGGTGGGACTGGTCAGGTTCCCCGATGTCCTGACCCGGATGCACGCCGCGACGAAACCGCAGACCCTTGGCCTGCTGGTGATCGTGATCGGTGTCGCGGTGTCGCTGCGCGAACCGGTGGCCCTCGGCATGCTCTTCCTGATCGCGGTGCTCCAACTGCTGACCGCACCGGTCGCGGCCCACATGGTGGCACGCGCGGCGTACCGATCGAATCAGGTGGAGAACGGGGCCATCGTGACCGACGAACTGGCCGAGGACCTGGCCCGGGCCGGCTTCTCTTTGCAGGAGTCCGGCCGGAGCGATGACGATGAGCAGGATCAACGGCTGGCCGATCATCTCGACCCGGGCGACCTGGACGCCGAGGAGGGTCGCGCCGCCGGAACCGATCCAGCCCGGTAGGCGGCCGCGGAGCGAGGGCAAAACGCCCGCCTTGTCGGGTGCTTGCCCGGCCGGCGGCAGGGGGTATGCTTCATCCCAACGGTCCGGGGACGGGCCGAGGATCCGTGCACGTGGTGGTTGGGTCCCGCGTCCTCTGTTTTGACACCGTCGCTCCGCCATGCGCGCGGACTTGCCATTGGTCGTCCTGGCGACTAGTCTGATGCCTTGCCCCACGCAGTCTTGTCGACCCCGTGCTTGACGCGGGTCGTTCAGCGTGCAGTAAAACCGCCCGCGAGCTCTGGAAGGACCACTCTTGGCCGCCTCGCGCACCACCACCATGTCGAAGCACAACGTCGTCAGCAGTACAGGCAGAATTTCGTTCGCGAAGATCGCCGAACCTCTCCCCATCCCGAACCTCCTCGACCTGCAGGTCGACTCCTTCGACTGGCTGGTCGGGAACGAGGTCTGGCAGGCCCGGGTCGCCGCGGCCCAGGAGCAGGGACGGACCGACATCAACACCAAGTCCGGTCTGGAGGAGATCTTCGAGGAGATCACTCCGATCGAGGACTTCTCCGGCACGATGTCGCTGTCGTTCAGCAACCACCGCTTCGAGCCGCCCAAGAACACCGTCGAGGAGTGCAAGGAGCGCGACGTCACGTACTCGGCGCCGCTCTTCGTCACCGCCGAGTTCATGAACAACGAGACCGGTGAGATCAAGAGCCAGACGGTCTTCATGGGCGAGTTCCCGCTGATGACCGACAAGGGCACCTTCGTGATCAACGGCACCGAGCGTGTCGTGGTCTCGCAGTTGGTCCGTTCCCCGGGCGTCTACTTCGAGCAGAGCCCCGACAAGACGTCGGACAAGGACATCTTCACCTGCAAGGTGATCCCCTCACGCGGCGCGTGGCTGGAGTTCGAGGTCGACAAGCGCGATCTCGTCGGTGTCCGCCTTGACCGCAAGCGCAAGCAGAACGTCACCGTGCTGCTCAAGGCACTGGGCTGGACCGAGGAGCAGATCCTCGAGGAGTTCGGCCAGTACGAGTCGATGCGGCTCACCCTGGAGAAGGACCACACGGCCGGCCAGGACGAGGCCCTGCTCGACATCTACCGCAAGCTGCGTCCGGGCGAACCCCCCACCAAGGAAGCCGCCCAGCAGCTGTTGGAGAACTACTACTTCAACCCGAAGCGGTACGACCTGGCCAAGGTCGGTCGTTACAAGATCAATCGCAAGCTGGGGCTGACCGAGCCGATGGACCAGCAGGTCCTGACCACTGACGACATCGTCTCGGCGATCCGCTACATCGTCGCCCTGCACGAGGGGGAGGCCGAGATTGGCGAAACCCTGGTCGAGGCCGACGACATCGATCACTTCGGCAATCGTCGCCTGCGGACGGTGGGCGAGCTGATCCAGAACCAGCTCCGCACCGGCCTTGGTCGGATGGAGCGTGTGGTGCGCGACCGGATGACCACCCAGGACATCGAGGCGATCACCCCCCAGACCTTGATCAACATCCGTCCGGTCTCGGCTGCGCTCAAGGAGTTCTTCGGCACCTCGCAGCTGTCGCAGTTCATGGACCAGAACAATCCGCTGGCCGGCCTGACGCACAAGCGTCGGATGTCCGCGCTGGGCCCGGGTGGTCTGTCCCGTGACCGCGCCGGCATGGAGGTCCGTGACGTCCACACCTCGCACTACGGCCGGATGTGTCCGATCGAGACCCCGGAAGGCCCGAACATCGGCCTGATCGGCTCACTCGCCTCGTTCGCCCGGGTGAACGCGTTCGGGTTCGTCGAGACCCCGTACCGCAAGGTGGTCGAGGGTCAGGTCACCGACCAGGTGGACTACCTGACCGCCGACATCGAGGACCGTTACGTCATTGCGCAGGCCAACGCCGAGCTCAACGCCGACGGCACGTTCTCCGAGGAGCGCGTGATGGTCCGCAAGCGCAACGGCGAGGTCGACACCGTGCTGCGCAACGACGTGGACTACATGGACGTCTCTCCGCGCCAGATGGTGTCGGTGGCGACCGCCCTGATCCCGTTCCTCGAGCACGACGACGCCTCTCGCGCGTTGATGGGCTCGAACATGCAGCGCCAGGCCGTGCCGCTGATCCGCTCGGAGCGCCCGTTCGTCGGCACCGGCATGGAGTACCGCTCCGCCGTCGACGGTGGCGAGGTCACCCTGGCCACCGGTCCGGGCGTAGTCACCTCGGTGACCGCCGATCTGGTCGAGATCACGTACGACGACGGCAGCTATGTCGCGTACCGGCTGGCGAAGTTCCGTCGCTCGAACGCCGGCACCTGCACCAATCAGCGGCTGCTGGTCCGCGAGGGCGACCGGGTGGAGAAGGGATCGCCGCTGGCCGACGGTCCGGCCACCGATCAGGCCGAGATGGCCCTGGGTCGCAATCTGCTGGTCGCGTTCATGCCGTGGGAGGGCCACAACTACGAGGACGCGATCATCCTGTCCCAGCGGTTGGTCCAGGACGACGTTCTCACCTCGATCCACATCGAGGAGCACGAGGTGGACGCCCGCGACACCAAGCTGGGTGCCGAGGAGATCACCCGCGACATCCCCAACGTGTCGGAGGAGATGTTGGCCGATCTCGACGAGCGCGGCATCATCCGGATCGGTGCCGAGGTCAACACCGGCGACATCCTGGTCGGCAAGGTGACGCCCAAGGGCGAGACCGAGCTCACCCCCGAGGAGCGCCTGCTGCGTGCCATCTTCGGTGAAAAGGCGCGCGAAGTCCGTGACACCTCACTGAAGGTCCCCCACGGAGAGTCGGGCACCGTCATCGGCGTCCGGATCTTCGATTCCGAAGAGGGCGACGAACTGCCGCCGGGTGTCAACCAGCTGGTGCGCGTGTACGTGGCGCAGAAGCGCAAGATCTCGATCGGCGACAAGCTCGCCGGCCGGCACGGCAACAAGGGTGTGATCGCCAAGATCAACCCGGTCGAGGACATGCCGTTCCTCGAGGACGGCACCCCGGTCGACATCGTGCTCAACCCACTGGGCGTGCCGAGCCGGATGAACATCGGCCAGGTCCTGGAGACCCACCTCGGGTGGATCGCCAAGGCTGGTTGGAACCTCGACGGGGTCTCCGAACCGTGGGCCGAGCGACTCAAGGATGTCGGCCTGGAGCACGTGGAGGGCGACAAGACGTTGGCCACACCGGTCTTCGACGGCGCGACCGACACCGAGATCACCGGACTGCTCACGCACTCCAACCCCAACCGTGACGGCGATCGGATGATCGACACCGCGGGCAAGGCGCGGCTGTTCGACGGCCGTTCCGGTGAGCCGTTCCCTGACCCGGTCGGCATCGGCTACATCTACATGCTGAAGCTGCACCACCTGGTCGATGACAAGATCCACGCGCGTTCGACCGGTCCGTACTCGATGATCACCCAGCAGCCG
>JAKDKP010000218.1 GCA_030453285.1 Propionibacteriales bacterium | reverse complement strand
AACAACCATGGCAAAGCTCACCAATGACGAGCTCCTTGACGCGTTCAAGGAGATGACCCTGATCGAGCTCAGCGAGTTCGTGAAGCAGTTCGAGGACACCTTCGACGTGACCGCAGCCGCTCCGGTGGCCGTGGCCGCCGCACCGGCCGCCGGTGGCGCCGGTGGCGACGCTGCCGAGGACGCCGGTTCGGACGAGGTCGACGTGATCCTCGAGTCCGCCGGTGACAAGAAGATCCAGGTCATCAAGGAGGTGCGCACCCTCACCAGCCTTGGCCTCAAGGAGGCCAAGGACCTCGTGGAGGGCGCCCCGAAGCCGGTCCTGGAGAAGGTCGCCAAGGACGTGGCCGAGAAGGCGAAGGAGTCCCTCGAGGCTGCCGGCGCCAGCGTCTCGGTCAAGTGATCTGCTGACTCCCAGCACACCGTCGAACGACGGGCACCCCTTCCGAGGGTGCCCGTCGTTCCTCGTTCACCGCGCCGGTCTCGGCAAGTCCGATAAAGTACCTGGCAGATCCCGTTGCCCGATGCGGCACCCGCGCGTGCGCACCATGACAACCGATGACAGGCTCCGACCTCCTTGATGCTCCTGATTGCCGTCCATTTCGGCTGTGCCATCCTCGCTCCGTGGGTGGCGCGCGCCCTGGGCAACCGGATGTACCTGGTGATGGCGCTGCCGCCGGCGATCACGTTCGGATGGCTGGTGTGGCAAGGGCCGACCGTGCTGGCCGGTGGTCAGCTCACCGAAACCTATCCATGGATTTCCGGGTTGGGGATCGACCTGGCGTTCCGGATGGGCACCCTGCAATGGGTGTTGGGGCTCGTCGTCTCCGGCATTGGTGCCCTGGTCCTCTTCCACGCCCGGTGGTACTTCGCCGACGACACCCCTCGGTCGCGGTGCGCCGGCGCACTGACCGCATTCGCCGGAACCATGCTTGGTCTGGTCACCGCCGACAACTTCGTCCTGCTGTACGTCTTCTGGGAACTGACGACGGTGCTGTCCTATCTGCTGATCGGGCACAATCCGCGACGCTCGGCCAACCGGTTGGCGGCCCTGAACGCTCTGATCGTGACCACCTTCGGCGGTCTGGCCATGCTCGTCGGCATCCTCGTCCTGGGTGCCCAGGCCGGCACGTACACGATCTCGGAGGTGCTCACTGCCGGTGTCGGCCTCAATGGCTGGTCGGCGACGACGATCACGGCTCTGCTGTTGATCATCGTCGGCGCGCTGACCAAGTCGGCGATGATCCCGTTCCATTTCTGGCTGCCCGGGGCGATGGCCGCGCCGACGCCGGTGTCGGCCTATCTGCATGCCGCGGCGATGGTGAAGGCCGGGGTCTACCTGATTGCGCTGCTGGCGCCGGCGTTCGCCGCGGTGCCCGGTTGGCGTCCGGTCCTGCTCACGCTCGGGGCGGCCACCATGGTGGCCGGCGGGTGGCGAGCACTGAGTCAGAACGACATCAAGCTCCTCCTGGCGTACGGGACGGTCAGTCAACTCGGCTTCATGATGGTCCTGGGTGGACTCGGCACCCGGACCGCGGCCCTCGCCGCGGTGGCGGTCGTGATCGCGCACGCCCTGTTCAAGTCGACGCTGTTCCTGGTGGTGGGCATCGTCGACCACTCCACCGGTACGCGTGATCTGCGGAAGTTGTCCCGGGTGGGCCGACACATGCCGTTCGTGTGTGCGGCAGCGGTGCTGGCCGGGGCATCGATGGCCGGTGTTCCGCCCCTGCTCGGCTTCCTGGGCAAGGAGGTGGCATTCGAGTCGATGGTCAATCTGGTGGCGGGGGATCTGCCCGAACTCACTCCGGCTCCCACCGTCCTGCTCGCCGTCGCGGTGCTGCTCGGATCGGCGATGACGGTCGCGTACACCTTGCGGTTCCTGTGGGGTGCCTTTGGTGACAAGCGCGGCAGCACGATCGAGTTGAAGGTGGCGCGCGTGCCGTGGGGGTTCGCCCTCTCGCCGGTCCTGCTCGGTCTGCTCTGCCTGGTGGGCGGATTCTTCGGGCCTCAGTTGACAGCCGCGCTGGATCCGTACGTGGCCACCGTGACCGCCGGCGCGGAGAGCCACGGGATGAAGTTGTGGGGCGGATTCACCATCCCGTTGGGGATGTCGGGGCTGGCCATGGTTGCTGGCGTCGGGCTCTTCCTGGTTCGCCACCGGGTGACCCGCGTCCAGGCGGGTCTGCCGGTCACCATCTCGGCCGAGGAACTGTACGGACGAGTGATGCGCGGCGTCGACCGGCTGGCGGTCGAGGTCACCGCGATCACCCAGCGCGGCTCACTCCCGCTGTACCTGGGCATCATCCTGCTCACCCTGGTGGCGCTGCCCGGTGGCACCTTGCTGCTGTTGCGTGAATGGCCCGAACGCATCCTGTGGTGGGACACCCCAGCCCAGGCGATCGTCGGCCTGGTGGTGGCGGTGGCCGCCATTGCAGCGGTGGCGGCGCGGGGCCGTTTGAAGGCAGTGATTCTGGTCGGTGTCACAGGGTACGGGACCGCGATGATGTTCCTGCTCCATGGCGCGCCCGATCTGGCCCTGACCCAGGTGCTGGTGGAGACGGTGATGCTGATCGTGTTCGTCCTGGTGATGCGCAAGCTGCCGAAGTACTTCACCGAGCGGCCATTGCACGCCTCCCGGTGGTGGCGGATGGTGGTGGCCGTGCTCACCGCGGTGGTCGTCTGCGCGCTGACCTTCGTCGCCGCCGGGTCCCGGGTCGCGACGCCGGTCTCGCAGGCCTTCGCCGAGGCTGCGTACACCTTCGGCTACGGCAAGAACATCGTCAACGTGACCCTGGTCGACATCCGCTCCTGGGACACCATGGGGGAGATTTCGGTCCTGGTCGTGGCCGCCACCGGCGTCGCGAGCCTGATCTTCATTCGGACACGGCACGGCAACGCGACCAACGTCGCCTCGCGCGGCACCGCCACTCATCAGAGCAGCACCGGCCAACGAACGAGCGGTCGGTTGTCGTGGTTGCGCGGTGGTGAATCCTTGTCTCCGGTGCAGCGCTCGATCATCTTCGAGGTGGCCACCCGGCTCCTCTTCCCGGTGATGATCCTGATCTCGGTGTATCTGCTGGCCATCGGACACAACGAACCGGGTGGCGGCTTTGCCGGCGGACTGATCGCCGGCCTCGCGCTGGTGATCCGCTATCTCGCCGGCGGCGCCAACGAGCTCGACGAGGCAGCTCCGGTCGATGCCGGTCGGCTGCTCGGCATCGGCCTGCTGATCGCCGGTCTCTCCGCGTTGGCGCCGGTCCTCTTCGGTGGCCGGATCCTGCAGAGCTACGCCCTCGACTTCTCCATCCCCGTGCTGAGCGAGCTGGTGACACCGTGGGGCACGGTGCCGCTGATGGGGGAGTTCCATCTGGTCACCTCGGTGTTCTTCGACATCGCCGTCTATCTGGTGGTGATCGGTGTGCTGCTCGACATTGCTCGCAGCCTCGGTGCCGGCATCGACCAGCACGAGGAGGAGGATCGGGCCCCGGCTCCGCGGGCCGGCTCCGATCGCGCGATCTCCGGCGTACGACGCTTCGCCAACGAACACCCCGAGACCGCCGTCGACGACGCCGAGACGGCCGCAGCCACGCGGGGTGAATCGTGAGTCCCAACCTGGTGTTGCTGTTGACCGCCGGCGTGCTGATCGCGACCGGGATCTATCTGCTGCTGGAGCGTTCCCTGACGCGCATCCTGGTCGGCGTGGTGTTGACCAGCAATGGCGTGAACCTGCTGTTCCTGGTGGCGTCGGGGCCGGCTCTCGGGGCCCCCATCATCGGCGTCAACGAGCCGGACCGGATGAGCGATGCGCTTCCCCAAGCCATGGTGTTGACCGCGATCGTGATCACGTTGGCAACGGCGGCGTTCATGCTGACCATGGCGTACCGCAGCTTCCAGCTGAACGGCCATGACGAGGCCCAGGACGATGTCGAGGACAACCGCATCCGGCGGCTGGCCGAGGCCGACGAGTCGTCCGGTTCGTACGACGAGGATGACGACGGTGCGATGCCGGACGAGGTGGATGACGACGAGCCCGGCGGCTCCGATGTCGTACGAGACAGTGAGTACGCCCGCGAGAACGCCCGCGCCACCGACGGATCGCCGGAGGCGACGCGATGACCAATCTCCTGCCGCTGCCGGTGTTGTTGTGTCTGATCGGCGCGGGGCTGTGCCTGGCTGCTGGTCGACGTCCTCGCGTCCAGCGTCTGATCTCGGTCGTCGTGCTCGGCACGGTCGCGGTGATCGCCGCCGTCCTGCTCTGGCTCACCG
This sequence comes from Propionibacteriales bacterium, assembly GCA_030453285.1. GTDB lineage: Bacteria > Actinomycetota > Actinomycetes > Propionibacteriales > Propionibacteriaceae > Carbonicoccus. The sequence continues at coordinate 1,006 of JAKDKP010000218.1, read as the reverse complement.
ACACCCAGGGGCCGCAGGTGCTCTGGATCGGCGCCTGGGCCAAGCCGCTGGGCATCGTGCTGGTGGCCGACCGGCTGTCGGCGCTGATGCTGCTCGTCTCGGTGGTGATCACCTTGATGGTGCTGCTGTTCTCGATCGGTTCTGCCGATGAGGTCGAACGGACCAAGCACCTGCCGACCTCGATCTTCCACCCGACCTTCCTGGTGTTGTCGGCCGGCGTCTCCAATGCCTTCCTCACCGGCGATCTGTTCAACATGTTCATCGGTTTCGAGATCCTGCTCTTCTCCTCGTACGTGTTGATCACCCTGGGCGGAACGGGGGAGCGGATCCGGGCCGGCACCACCTATGTGGTGGTGAACCTGCTCTCCTCGGCGTTGTTCCTGATCACCTTGGCGTGCATCTATGCCGCCACTGGCACCGTCAACATGGCGCAGGTGGCGGGTCGGCTGGCCGAACTGCCCGACGGGGTGCAACTCGCCCTGCAGTTGATGTTGTTGACGGTGTTCTCGATCAAGGCGGCCGTCTTCCCGCTCTCGGCCTGGTTGCCCGACTCGTACCCGACCGCACCTGCGCCGGTCACCGCGGTCTTCGCCGGACTGCTCACCAAGGTCGGTGTGTACGCGATCATGCGCACCCAGACCCTCCTCTTCCCCGACAGCCCGTTGACACCACTGTTGATGTGGGCGGCGTTGTTGACCATGGTGATCGGGATCCTCGGCGCCATCGCGCAGAGTGAGATCAAACGCATGTTGTCGTTCACCCTGGTCAGTCACATCGGCTTCATGATCTTCGGCATCGCCTTGGCGAGTGAGGCCGGACTGGCCGGCGCCATCTTCTACATCGCCCACCACATCACCATCCAGACGACGCTCTTCCTGATCACCGGACTGATCGAGATCCGTGGCGGCAGCACCTCGCTGGCCGAGCTCGGCGGGCTGGCCGCGCTCTCGCCCCTGGTTGGCGTGCTGTTCTTCGTCCCGGCCATGAATCTGGCCGGTATCCCGCC
>JAKDKP010000217.1 GCA_030453285.1 Propionibacteriales bacterium | reverse complement strand
GTCTCCGTATGCGGCGACCTACAAGGGCAATCCCGCAGACCTCCTGGCCGTACGGGAGGGTCGCGCCGCCGTCCAGGATGCCGGTTCCCAACTCGTTGCGATGGCCCTGGCCCGTGCCGATGCCCCCGACGGCTGGTGGCTGGACCTGTGCGCGGGTCCCGGCGGCAAGGCGGGCCTGCTCACCGGGCTGGCCGCCGAACGGGGCGAGCGATTGATCGCGGTGGAGGTGTCACCCCATCGGGCCGAACTGGTGGCCCGCACCCTGCGCGCCCACGTGACAGCCAGGCCGACGGTCATCTGTGCCGACGGGACCCGTCCATCGTGGTCCGAGGGCAGCTTTGCCCGGGTGATCGCCGACGTGCCGTGCTCGGGGCTCGGCGCGCTGCGCCGCCGGCCCGAGTCGCGCTGGCGGCGGACCTCCGAGGACGTCACCAATCTGGTCGAGTTGCAGAAGGCGCTGCTGCATTCCGCGATCGATGCGGCCAAGCATGGTGGCGTCATTGCGTACGTGACCTGCTCACCCCATGCCGACGAGACCGTCGGTGTGGTGGAGTCGGTGCTGGCCGACCGCACCGATGTCGAGGTGCTGGACGCTCTCGCGCTGGTGCCCGAGGTCACCGATGCCGCCGTCGGCTCGTACGTCCAATTGTGGCCACACCGACATGGCACCGATGCGATGTTCCTGGCCCTGTTGCGACGGGTCTAGGAGTTGGTGGCCGGGATGTGACCCGATGAGGCGGGAGTGGCTGGTTCCCTGGCACCCAAGGGGTTCGCGGTGATCAACTGCTCGTCGAAGAGTTCACGAAAGCGGCCGTCCACAGTGATCAGCTCGTCGAACGTGCCCTGCTGGACGACATGACCCGCATCGAAGACGTGGATGCGATCCGCACTCTGCAGCGTCGAGGCGCGATGCGAGACGACAATCACCGCATGCCCGGTCTTGTGTTCGCGGAGTTCACGGAAGATCGACGCCTCGGTCTCGGCATCGATAGCACTGGTCGGCTCGTCCAGGATCCAGATCGGGGCATTGCGGTAGTAGATGCGCGCCAAGGCGAGACGCTGCCACTCGCCGCCGGACAGCCCAATGCCACCCCACTGTTGACCGAGTTGCTGGTCGAGCTGATTGGGCATGGCCCGTACGAGGTCGGCGAGACGGGCAGCCGTCAGGGCGGACCAGAGGTCGGCAACGCGCTCGCCGCCATCGCCTGGGGCACCCAATCGGATCGCCTCGCCGACGGTGAGTTCGTAGCGACCAAACTCCTGGGACAGCAGGCCGAAGTAGCCCAGGCGACGGCGGTCACTCATGGCGTCTGCCCGTTCGCCGCCGATGATGACCTCGCCGCCCTCGGTCTGCACCAGCCCGAGGATCGCGTTGACGCAGGTGGTCTTGCCGGCACCATTGGCACCGACGAGGGCGACGAGTTCGCCCGGCTGGGCGGTGATGCTTACACCGTCAAGGGCCGGCTTTGTCGTGTTCGGGTAGCGGACCGTGAGGTCCCTGGTGTGCACTGATGCCGTACCGCTGTGGACTGGCATCACGTCATCAGGGGTGTCGGACGGAGCCGTGAAGTCCAGGTACGCCCCCACCTGGGCACCACTGCCGAGCACCTGACCAACCGAGTAGCCGGCAAGCCGGGTAGCCCCGATCGCGCCGACGACGCCGAACAGCCCACCGACGGCCCCCGCGAGCGATCCGTTGAGGAACAGCACGGCGAGCGCCCCGCAGAGCAGGACGGCAGACACGGCATTACCGAGAAGCTCGGCGCGCTCGACCTTCTTCAGGTACGCGAGTTGAATCATGCGGACGTCGCGACGGATGCCGTCAGCGAGGGTGACCAGCTGCTCCCCGGTGCCCAAGGTGCTCAGCTCGGTCGCGGTCCGCTGGTATACGAGCTGTTCGGTGTAGTAGTCGGCGAGTCGATCGCGGGTGGCGACGGCGCGCCACCGGGCGATGTTCATCGCTGCGATGCGGTTGAACGTGACGATGGGGGGCACCAGCGATACCAACACCAGCAGCCCGGCCCATACGTTGAAGCGGAACAGTGAGACAAACAAGGCGAGTCCGGTCAGCGCGGCGGCAACAACTGACAGAGCGCGGTCGGGCTGAGCCAGTACCTCAGCGACCGCTGCCCGCGCCACGGACACTTTGACACTGGTCTCCTGGCTTGCCATCGACCTGGGCGACAGTTGAGCGACACTGCGTGCCAGACGGGTCTGCACACGAGGCGTCATGTCCTGCTTGAGACGGTCCGCCGCCTGACTTTGCAGTGCAAAGATCAACTGACCACCGACAACCACGACGCCGAGCGCGCAGACCATCACGATGATGGTGGTGGACGAGGTCATCGTCATGGATTCGACGACCGCTGCAACCAACCACACCTGGGCCGCCGGTATGAGGGACTGGACAAGGCGCAGCACCGACAACCGGAGCAAGCTTCGGGGTGCGGCGTGCCACGCCATCTGTAGCGAGCCGCGACACGATCGCCAGGCGCTCGTGAAAGCGTCATTGTGGGTGGTGCGGTGGGCCATCGATGATCCTCTTGGTACGGAGCCGCGTCCAGAGCGACCGAGTTCCGGTGCCCGAAGCCGAACGATTTCCCTAATGAAGCGGTACCTGTCCGACGTGGGGCGTTGATGCTACACCGACTGGCCCGTCGGTGATGCACACAGGGAGGGCCGTCCATGGGGTGCCGATGATCTCTCCGCAGAGGCACAGAAACTGATCCCGACTCCTGATCGGGCACAGTGCCAATCTGACAGTACTGAAATTGCGATAGTGCCATGCGTTGATATTCGGGAGATGCCCATGAATGTCATCATTGATCCTGACGGTGATCGTGAAGCCTGGGACCCGGTGCTCGAGCTGTTCTCCGCGAGTCTCCTGCCATCAGGACCGGTGAAGACGGTGATGCCGTATCCGCTCATTGCCGAGGCGTACGAGCGTGCGAAGGAGCTCGACGCACCGGTTGCGCTCGTGGTGGGCGACGGCGCGGGCGTGGCTGCGCGTTTGGTGGCACAGGGCCGGGCTCAACGCGGTGTCCTCCTGGAGCCGGGGCTGATTGGCGTCGCGCCTGATCACCTGGAACCGGCCCGGCGCAACGGGGAGTTGCAACCGTCGCCAGATCCGGATGCCCTTGAAGCGTATTCCCAAGAAATTGCATCCGACACCTGGGACACGAACTCATTGGGGTGATGACGTCTGCAGATCACCCGGACCCCAGCATCCGAGCTCGCTCGGCGGTGGCGCAGCGCGTCCTGCCCACCAGAATGCCGTTGGATCGCTCGATTCCCGAAGGCGGCGTCGGCAAGGAGATCGCCGGCTGGATGCCAGCCTGGTGTGTGATCCCGGCCTCGACCTGCTCATCTGGCTGCCGGAATCTCACGCCCCGCTGGCCGAGGTGATGCGCGCGATTCCCCGGGCCGGGTCGCTGGTGCTGCAGTCGTGGCCATCGGCGGTTTGGCTGTTGGAACCGGAACAGGTCGCCGAGGCGTTGGCCCAGCAGGTGCCACCGGAGACCACCCGGAGTCGCTAGGTTGGGACCGTGGAGATGAAGATCAACCCCAGCCTGCTGTCGGCCGACTTCGCCAACCTGCAGTCCGAGATCGAGCGGATTCCGTCCGCCGACGGCCTGCACGTCGACGTGATGGACAACCATTTCGTACCCAACCTGACATTGGGCCTGCCGGTGGTCGAGGCCGTTCGGAGGGTGACACCGAAGCTGCTGGACGTGCACCTGATGATTGACGACCCCGACCGTTGGGCACCGGCCTATGCCGAGGCGGGGGCGGAGTCGGTCACCTTCCACATCGAGGCCGCGACCGCCCCGATCAAGTTGGCCCGCGACCTGCGTGCCGCCGGTGCCGGGGCGGCGATGGCGTTGCGTCCGGCCACCCCGATCGAGCCGTACGCCGACCTGCTGGGCGAACTCGACATGGTGTTGATCATGACTGTCGAACCAGGGTTCGGCGGGCAGAAGTTCCTCGACCTGTGCTTGCCGAAGATCACCCGTACCCGGGAGTTGATCAAGCGCACCGGCGGCACGATCGCCCTGGAGGTGGACGGGGGAGTCTCCGCCGAGACGATCGAACGCTGTGCCGAAGCCGGGGCGGACACCTTCGTCGCCGGGTCGGCCGTCTTCGGTGCCGACGACCCCGACGCCATGATCATCGCCCTGCGCGACAGCGCCACAGCAGCGAACTGATCGGCCACTCGAACCCAGCCCGGCCGGAGTTCAGCCGTCGCGGCGGCGCAGGTAGCGCATGAACTCGGCGGCAATGGCGTCCCCGCTGGCCTGCGGCAGGTCGCTCTCGTCCTGCTCCTGCTCGAGCCCGGCCACGTATTCGGCGATCTCGGCATCATCAGAGGCCAGTTCGGCCACACCGCGTTCCCAGGCCCGGGACAATTCCGGCAGATCGCCCTGCTCGATGGGGGCGTCCAGCAGATCCTCCAACCGGCGCACCAGCGCGAGCGTCGCCTTGGGGCAGGGTGATTGCGAGACATAGTGCGGTACGGCGGCCCACAGCGACACCGTCGGATGACCGGCGTCGGTGCAGGCCTTGGCGAACAGCCCGACGATCCCGGTCGGACCCTCGTACGTCGAGGCATCGAGGCCCAGCTTCTCGGCCAGCAACAGATCGCCAGCCGTACCGTCGACCGGTATGGGTCGGGAGTGCGGGGTATCGGCGAGCACGGCACCCAGCACCAGCACCATTGCCGGTTCGACGCTGCGCAGGGCCGACATGAGCTGATTGATGAAGGCCCGCCACCGGAAATTGGGCTCCGGGCCCTCGATCAGCACGACGTCCCGGCCGCCGAGGCGGCCAACCGACACCGACGTGGTGGGCCAGTCCAGCACGCTGTCGGTGGGAGTCTCGCGGCTGATGATCGGTCGATTCACCTGGAAGTCGTAGAAGTCGTCGGGATCCAACTCGAAGAGGGTGTCTGCGTTGCAGACTGCCAGCAGGTGCTCCACCGCATGACTGGCCGCGACCCCGGCATCGCTCCAACCGCTGAACGCCGCGACCACGATGGGGTCGACGAGGTCCCGCAGGGTGCGGGGTCTGTTGGTGTCGCCGGTCATGTCGGCCACTCTAGTGCGGTCTGTCGAGTCGGTGTCTGATCAGGTTCTTTGCCACAATGGGGCCCATCATGACCACTGACATCACCTCCGGGACCCTCCAGGCCGTGCTCTGGGACTTCGACGGAACGCTGGCCGACTCCGAACACCTGTGGATGGAGGCCGAGTACGAGCTGATCCCCAGCCTCGGTGGGGAGTGGAACGCCGACCATGCCAAGAATCT
>JAKDKP010000003.1 GCA_030453285.1 Propionibacteriales bacterium | reverse complement strand
CGGAGAAGGAGTTGAAGGATGCCGGCTTCGAGAAGGTCACTGCCCGGGAGGCGAACTCCGAGCCGGTTGGCGCCAAACCTGACGAGGTGCTGACGGTGGATCCACGCGAGGGCGATGAGGTCACCAAGGGGACCGCCATCACCTTCACCTACGCCAGCGGGGAATCCAGCGTGCCCGACATGACCGGCCTCACCGCCAGTGCTGCCCGCAAGCTCGCCAAGGAGAACGGCTTCACCAAGGTGGAGGTGACCGAGGAGGTGAGCGACGAGACCGCAGGGCAGGTGTTCCGCCAGACGCCGCCACCGGACTCGCGGCGCAAGCGCACCGACACCATCACCCTCGTGGTGGCCAAGGCCCGACCCCAGCCGACACCCACTCCCACCGAGCCGGAATCGTCAACGTCCAGCAGCCCGACCGGCCCGACCAGCGAACCGACCGGCAGCGAGAGCAGCGGCGGCTGAGCCGTTGGCCGGTGCCGGTGCGACAGCATCCGGGCAGCGTCAGCTGGCGGCCTCGACCGCCATCAACGGGGACAGGTGGGCGGCACGACGCGGCGCGTCGGCGTCGCCGCAGTTGGCCAACCAGTTGGCCAACATCTGGTAGCCGCCCTGGGTGAGCACCGATTCGGGATGGAACTGGACGGCCTCGACCGCGTGCGTGCGATGCCGTACGGCCATGATCACCTCGCTGGCCGTACGGGCGGTCACCTCGAGGACCTCCGGCACGTGGCTCTGATCGATCGCCAGGGAGTGGTAGCGGGTCGCGACGAACGGCGAGTCCAGCCCGGCCAGCACCCCGGCGCCGTCATGGAAGACCTCCGAGGTCTTGCCGTGCAGCAGCTCATCGGCGCGGCCGACGACCCCGCCGTACGCAACCGCGATCGCCTGCAGACCAAGACACACACCGAAGATCGGGACCGTGCCGCCGAGGGACCGGACCACCTCGACGCAGACCCCGGCCGCTTCCGGCGTACCCGGTCCGGGTGAGATCAGGATGCCATCGAACCCGGCGTGCCAGTCGGCGCCGGCAAACCGCTCGTCGTCATTGCGCCACACTTCCACCTCGGCCCCGATCTGGGCGAGGTAGGACACGATGTTCCACACGAACGAGTCATAGTTGTCGATCATCAAGATCTTGGCGGGCATGGGGCCATGATTCCACGTGGGTCACACTTGGGACGCTTCTGGTCCAGGACGCTCCGAATCCTCGGATCTGCACCAAAAACGTCCCGGTTGTGACGTCCTGACGGTTCAGCGGGGGGACTCAGACGACTGGCCCTTGCCGGGGACGCTGGCGTACCGCATCTCCTGCGCGCCCTCGAAGGCCGGCAGGTACGTCTCGGTGGCCTTGGTCTGCTGGTAGCCCAGACCGTACGCCTCCACGTACTGCTGATAGATCTTCAGATAGTCCGAGGACGCCAGGGCAGCCTCCAGCCGGAGCGGGTCACCGATGGCGGTGATCACGTACGGCGGCGCGTACGGCACCCCGTGCAGCACCACGGTATTGCCGACGCACTTGATCCCGGTCGTCGAGATCACCCGCTGTCCCTGGATCGTCATCGCCTCGGCGCCGCCGGACCACAGGGCGTTCACCACCGACTGGATGTCCTGCTGGTGCACGACCAGTTCGTCGTCATCGACCCCGTCGGGCTGAACCGAGGCCGGGGCGTCGGAGAGGGTGACGGTCACCGACGGGCCGCGGACCGGGACACTCCCGGCGGCGAACTCGTCGGCGCGGGCATCGGGCGGCTGGTCACCGCTGCGCGCATTGCGCTCGTTCGACAAGGAGTCGACCTCGGCGCGCAGCTCGGCGACCTCGTGAGCCAGATCCGCATTGCGCCGCTTCTCGTCGGTCAGCAGGCCCACCAGATCGGTGTTGCGGCTCGGCCGCAGATCGGTACCGCGAGCACTGAGGGCACTGGTGACGATCATCAACCCCGCCAACAGACACACCAGCACCGTCCCGATCCGGGCCCCGCGCCCAACCCGGCGCGAAGCCGTACGACGTCGGGCCCGCAGGAAGCGGACGTGGGCCAGCCGGAACGGATGTCGGACAAGGCGCTTGGGAGCCATGCGGACCTCCTCACTTCGACTGTTGGACCGCCGTTGACTACGCTACCGCTTGTCGAATGAGGAGAAGATCCGTTGCCCGAGTCCAAGTCACGCAAGGCCGCCGAATCCAAGAAGAAGGTGAAGGAGGCCGAACAGCTGGCCGAACGACGCTCCGAGCGTGAGCGAAGGGCCCGGATCGCCGCCCCCTCGAGCCGTCGCTGGGTGCCCGCGGCCTTCATCACCGTCGGCCTGCTGGGCGTCGCGTGGCTGATCACGTTCTATCTGACCTCGTCGACCAAGATCGTCGTGCCCTTCATGACCGATCTCGGCAACTGGAACATCCTGATCGGGATGGCGTTGATGGCCGCCTCGTTCGTGATCGCCACTCTCTGGAAGTAGTCGACTCGCTGGCTCAGCGAGAACGGGCCCGTGGGCGGGAGTCGGTCACGGACCTGGCCCGATGCCTCCGTACGGCTGACCGGTTGCCGCAGCGAGTTGAGCACCAGCGCTGGGTCCCGTTGCGCGAGGTGTCGGCGAAGACCCGGTCACAGTCGCTCGCGCCGCACCGCCCCAGCCGATCCATCCCCCGGCCGGTCAGGTGCAGGGCTGTCCCCACGCTGATCAAGGTCGCCAGGATCCGCGACAGGCTGGCCCGATCGGGGCGATAGTGCAGGTGCCACCCGTCGGCATGATCGGTCAGGCGCGGGTGGTCGGCCCAGTCGGTGAGCAACTCGTTGGTCAGTGCGGCGCGGGCCCGCTCATCGGTCGCGTCCACCACCCGTACCCACGATGTGAGCAGTTCGGTGATCGCCACCAGGTCGGCGCGGGTGGCCGGCAGCTCGATGTGCACCCCAGCATCGCGGCACCGTTCGGCCAGCTCGCGCACCGTCTGTGGGGGCTCGTTGGTCAGGTCGACCGCGAGCTGGACCGGCTCGGTGCCGTAAGGGTTGAGATGCACAAGGCCATTACACCATGATGGTGCGGTGCTGGAACAGATCTCCGCCCTCGGGCTGTGGACCATCGTCTTCCTCGTTCTGGCGGCGCTGGTCGCGGGCTGGGTCGACGCCGTGGTCGGTGGCGGCGGACTGATTCAACTCCCGGCGCTGTTGATCGCCCTGCCGCCCGACACCCCACCGCCGAGCATTCTCGGCACCAACAAGCTCAGTTCGGTAGCCGGCACGATCACCGCAACGCTGACGTACCTGACGAAGGTGAAGGTGCACTGGGGCACCGTCCTTCCCCTGGTGATCACCGCCTATCTCGGGGCCTCCCTCGGTGCGTGGCTGGCCCAGTTCCTGCCCAAGCAGTTGTTCACCCCGATCGTGCTGCTCGCACTGATCGGCGTCGGGATCTACACCTGGCGCAAACCGGCGCTGGGCCTGACGTCGGCGGTGAAGCACAGCGGCCTCCCGCACATCTGGCGTACGGCCGCGATCGGCCTGGGCATCGGCTGCTACGACGGCATCCTCGGTCCGGGCACCGGATCCTTCTTCGTGATCTTGTTGGTGGCCGTTCTCGGGTACGGGTTCCTCGAGGCCTCGGCAAAGGCCAAGATCGCCAACCTGACCACCAACGCCGCAGCGCTCGTGGTGTTCGGAGTCGGTGGGCACCTGCTGATCGGGCTCGGCCTGCTGATGGCACTGGCCAACCTGACCGGTGGGTTCGTCGGTGCTCGGATGGCGGTCTCGCTGGGCAACACCTTCGTCCGCAAGGTCTTCCTCGCCGTCGTTGGCGCGCTGATCCTGAAGCTGAGCTGGGATCTCATCGCACCGCTGATCTCTCGCTGATCCCTCGTTCGACCGCTGAGCGAGGAATCCGGGCTGGACACGTAAGGGGATCAGGCGATCGGCAGATAGATCTCGGTACGCAGCTCCTCCGGTGCGGTGCTGCTCGGGTCGTTGAGATAGACGTAGTGCATGCCGCCGGTCATGGTCAGGTTCTCGTCGGCAGCGCGTCTGGCCAGCCGGTCGCACGCCTCACCGATCTGGTCGTACGGGCCGACGAGCGTTGCGCGCAGAGCGGGCTGCTCGGGCAGATCGCGCACGCTGAGCGGATCCTGGGCCGTCGTACCGTCGGCGACCTCGAGCCAGACCTCGGTGTCGACGTCGGACTCCTTGAAGCCATCGTCGTGGTTGATGGCCCCACCGAGACCGGTGATGTCGATGCCCTGGCTCTGCAGTGCCGGCATGAACCGTCCCCAGAGCTGACCTTCGTCGCCGTAGGTCGGGATGGTGTCGCGCAAGCCGATGATCCGACGGGCCGCGAACGTGTGCTGGTCGATGGTGATGGACATGGTGTTCTCCAATCGATGCGCCTGGCGCATCTGGTCGATGAGGGTGAGGCGGTGCTGGGCGGCACGGGTCTCGTCCACGAGAACGGCGCGCTGTTGATCCAGCGCACGAGTGAAGGTGGAGGTGTCACGAGCCGCAAGCAGGGCACCGATGGCGGGCACGCCGAACCCCACGTCGCGCAATTGGCGGACGAGCATCGCGTCGGCCAGTTGGGTTGCCGCATACCTGCGATACCCGGTGGTGGCGTCCACCTGTGCCGGCACGAGGACACCGTTGGCGTCGTAGTGGCGGAGCATGCGCACGCTGAGTCTGGTCAGCGACGAGAACTGTCCGATCGCGATGAGGTTCGAGATGTCGGTCATGGGTTCAGCTTGGCGGCTGACACCATGTCAGGGTCAACCTGGTCGCCGAAAATCGGCACGCTCAGCCCCATTGGTGGACGACAGTGCCAGCAGTGCGACTGTGCATGCCGATCTTCCGAGGCCCGACCGACGCAAGGACGACCATGAACCCTCCCGACCCGGACGGGCCCGCGCACGACTTCGAGGTGTACGTGATCACCGGCGGTACGCGTGGCATCGGTGCCGCTGCGGCTCGGGGATTGTCGGGCGTGCCCGGACGTGCGCTCGTCCTGGCACATCGCAGTGACTCCGACACCGCCGCCGAAGTGGCCGATGCGGTGGTGTGGCTGCTGTCCGAGCAGGCCTCGTACGTGATCGGCAGCAGTGGACGTGTCCGGGGGACGCTGAGCCCTCGTACGGAGTTGTCCACAGGGTTGTCCCCAATTGGGGACAAATCACACGCCTGTGATTAGCCCCGAAGGGAAACCTCACCGGCCGAGGTGCGCGCCACCGTTGACATGGATGAGCTGGCCGGTGAGATGCCCGGCTCCCGGGCTGGCAAGGAAGGCAATCGTCTCCGCCACGTCCGCCGGCACGCCCGGCCGGCCGGTGAGGGTCTGGTCGATCAGCCACTGCCGCCGCTCCTCGGGCAACTGATCACCGAAGAATCCGGTCTCGGCGATGTAGCCCGGAGAGACGACGTTGGCGGTGATACCTCGCGGGCCGAGCTCGGCCGCCAGGCTGATCGTCCAGGCCTCGACACCGGCCTTGGCCGCCCCGTACGAGCCGGCGCCGGTCCGTGCCGCGATCGAGCCCAGGTTCACCACGCGCCCCCCGGCGGAGAACCGCTCGTCGAGTGCCTGGGTCAGCAGCACCGCCGACAACAGATTCGAGTCGAGATTGGCCTGCCACGCTCGTACGGTCTCCTCCAGCGGGTCGTCCAACTGCTCCCCGTCACCAGTCAGGTCGGTGTTCCCGCCGGCGTTGTTGACCAGGACGTGCACGGTCTCGGGCAGGCTGGCTGACGCGATACGCACCCCGGCCGGAGTGGTCAGGTCGGCCACCACCGCGGTGGCGCCGATCTCCTCCGCCGTCGCGGTCAGCACGTCCTCGCGCCTCCCCACGATCCACACGTCCGCACCATCGGTGCGCAGCCGTTCGGCCACCGCCCGACCAATTCCCGTACCGCCGCCGGTCACCACTGCCTGCATGATCACATCTCCTTAAGTGCTTAACTACATAGTCAAGCGCTACAGTACCTGCCATGAGGGATTCCGTCGATGAGGTGGCCGAGGCGTGGCAACGTGAACGACCCGGCATGCCGACGGAATCCATCGGCATCATCACCCGGGTCTGGAAGATCGCGCGACTGCTGGAGGCCGATCGCCGCGACACCATGCGCCGGATCGGCCTGGACACCGGCACCCGCGACCTGCTCAGCACCCTGCGGCGGGCAGGGACGCCATACCGACTGACGCCCGGCGAGTTGGCCAAACGCTCCGGCGTGAGCGCGGCTGCGGTGTCCCAACGAGTGGCCCGATGTGAAGCAGCCGGCCACGTCATCCGCTCACGGGACCGCGCCGACGGTCGGTCGGTCTCGATCACCCTGACCGACTCCGGCCATGCCCTGCTCGATGATCGGATCGAGGCCCTGCTCGGCCACGAGGACGAGTTGATCAGCGGAATGACCGAACGCCAGCGCCGCGATCTGACTCGCCTGCTCCGCGTGTTCCTGAACGAGCTGGAGCGGCGGGTCGACGCCCCGGACACCAGCTCGCCAGCGGTGACGTCCACCGATCCGTGAGGCGAGCCGGCACCCACGTGCACGGCCGCGAGTGGTGCACGACACGATGGACCTCGTGACGTCCCGTGCCCGCAACCGCGCGCTGGACCGAGAGCTGTGGGCTCTGGCGATCCCGGCCTTCGCCACGCTGGTCACCGAACCGCTGATGGTGATGGCCGATGCCGCGATCGTCGGGCATGTGTCGACGGTGGCACTGGCCGGGCTGGGGATTGCCGCCAACGTGCTCGGCATCGTGGCCGGGTTGTGCGTCTTTCTGGCGTACGGCACCACCGCCACCGTGGCGCGTCGCTTCGGTGCCGGAGACCGGCGGTCGGCGATGGCTGGCGGGATGGACGGGCTCTGCCTGGCCGGACTGATCGGTGTGGTGGTGGCGGTTGTGCTCGTCCTGGGTGCCCCGATGATCATCGGCTGGTACCCGACAACATCTGAGGTGGCTGCCGAGGCGACCACCTACCTGCGGATCACCGGTGCGGCCCTGCCCGCACTGTTGATCATGTTGGCCTCCACCGGTGTGCTGCGTGGGCTGCAGGACACCCGTACGCCGTTGTACGTGGCGATCGGGGTCAACCTGGCCAACATCGCCCTCAACCTGCTGCTGGTGCACGGGCTCGGGTTCGGCATCGCGGGTGCGGCGATCGGCACGGCCGTCGCCCAGTACGCAGCGGCGGGATTCCTGTGCACCAAGGTGATCCGGGGTGCTCGACACGTCGGCGTACGGCTTCGGTTTCATCCCGGCGGGGTGCTGAGTGCGGCCCGCAGCGGGTTCTGGCTGATGATCCGTACCGCCTCCCTGCAGGTGTCGATCACCACCACGACCGTGGTGGCCACCGGGCTCGGCATCGTCGCGCTGGCCGCCCACCAGATCATCAACGCGCTGTGGATGCTGCTGGCGATGGCGCTCGACGCGATCGCGATCGCGGCCCAGGCGATCATCGGCCGACACCTTGGTGCCGGATCGGTGGTGCTCGTCCGCAGATTCACCCGACGGATGCTCGGTTGGGGCGTGCTGGCCGGAATGCTCTTCGGCGCAACAGTGCTGTTCACCCACGAGCTGTACGCCGGGCTGTTCACCCCCGATCTGGCCGTGCAGGACCAGCTCGACACCGTACTGATCGTGGTCGCGGTCGTGACACCGATCAGTGCCACCGTCTTCGTGCTCGACGGGGTGTTGATCGGAGCCGGCGACGCCCGCTACCTGGCACTGGCCGGGGTCGTGGCGGCAGTGGCCTACCTACCGCTGGCCCTGGTCGTCCAGCAGCGTGCCGCCGGTCTGGTCTGGTTGTGGGTGGCGTACGGGGGCTACATGATCATCCGAATGGTCACCCTGCTCGTCCGCAGCCGCACCGATGCGTGGCTGCGGACCGGAGCATGATCATCCATTCATGATCAGCCCAGACGTCCCGGCTCCACCGGCTGCTCGACCGGATCCTCCAGGTGCGCGGTGCCTCGCACGCGCCCGATCAGCTTCATCAGGTGGAAGATCAACAACGCCGCACCGGTGCCCAACGCGATGCCACCGAACTGCAGCGCACCGACGGTCCAGGTGAAGTCGGCAATCCCGATCACCAGGGACACCCCGGCAACGGCCAGATTGATCGGGTTGGAGAAGTTGACCTTGTTCTCCACCCAGATCCGGACGCCGAGGATGCCGATCATGCCGTACAGCACCACACCGGCGCCGCCGAGCACACCCTGGGGCACGGTGGCGATCACGGCACCGAACTTGGGGAAGACGCTGAGCAGCACGGCGACCACACCGGCCACCCAGTAGGCAGCGGTCGAATACACCTTCGACGAAGCCATCACCCCGATGTTCTCCGCGTACGTGGTGGTGCCCGATCCGCCGCCGGTGCCGGCCAGCATGGTGGCGATGCCGTCGGCCATCAACGCCCGGCCGGTGACCGGATCGAGGTCGCGACCGGTCATCAGAGCGACCGACTTCACGTGGCCGATGTTTTCGGCGATCAGCACCAAAACCACCGGGACGAACAGTCCGACCACCGAGAGTTGAAAGGTGGGCAGGGTGAACTGGGGCAGCCCGATCCAGGCCGCCTCGCCGACGGCGGCGAAGTTGACCTCGCCGCGGATGGCGGCGACGGCGTAACCGACCAGGACGCCGATCAGAATCGACAACCGACCGAGCAGGCCGCGGAACAGTACGGTGACCAGCAGGACCGCCGTCACGGTGATCAACGCCGTCAGCGGCGCAGACATGAAATTGTCCTTGGCCGTCGGGGCCAGGTTGAGGCCGATCAGGGCGACGATCGCTCCGGTCACCACCGGCGGCATCAACCGGCCGATCCACCGGGCGCCGACCAGTTGGACGATCACCCCCACCGCGAACAACACCGCGCCGGCCATCACCACACCACCGAGGGCCCCGCCCATCCCGTGCTGATTCATCGCCGCCGAGATGGGCGCCAGGAAGGCGAAGGACGAGCCGAGATACGACGGCACCCGGCCGGCGGTGATGATCAGGAACAGCAACGTGCCGATGCCCGAGAAGAGCAGCGTCGTCGACGGCGGGAAGCCGGTCAGCAGCGGCACCAGGAAGGTGGCCCCGAACATCGCGACCACGTGCTGGGCACCGATCCCCATCGTCCGCGGCCAGGACAGCCGCTCATCGGGTGCCACCACCGACCCGGGCACCACCGTTCGGCCATCGCCGTGCAGTCGCCAACCCAGACCCGGAATGCCTGCCATGATCACCTCTCGCCGTCGTACGACCTTCGTACGCCTGCCGCATGCTATCGGCGGCCGGCGGGCTCACTCCAGATCAGGATTCGGCTCGGTGAATCCGGGAGCGACACTGTCGGTGATGACCAGCCGGAACGCCACAGGGTGATCGAACGAACCGGGCTCGAGGTGGAGATTGATCTGCCCCGGTGATCGTCACATACCGGGCGCCCATGGCCTTGGCCATCTGGGCCCACCCCACCGGGTCGAAGAACTCGGCAGTGAACTGCTCGGCCAGCCGTGCCCATTCCGCTGGCGGGATCTTGGCGGACCTGGCCAGGAACTCCGCGGCGAAACCATGATCAGTTCCCCGCCAGACGCCGGCGGGGATCGAGTACAGCCCCCACTGCAGGAACTGTCCGAAACGATCGTGCCGGAACTGGTTCATGATCAAGTCCGTACGACGACCCTCCCGCTGGGCACCGCAGTGCAGGGCCGCGGGCGGCAGGTCGGTGCGCATGGTCATCTGGTGCCCGCTCCCGGTCGGTCCTGCCTCCGGGAAGGACGTCGGGATGGATTCGGTGCGGCGACCGACTCCCGGTGGATCACCCGGGTGCCCAGCACGGTCGGTTCGTCGCTGGCCTGCGGATCGGAGGAGCCGCTGTCGCGCAGCCCCGCCCGTACGGCTTCACGTCCGAGCGCCTCGAGAGGCACCTCGACGGTGGTCAGGCCGGGATTCAACTCCCGCGCGACCGGAACGTCGTCGTACCCCACCACCGACAGATCCTGGGGAATTCGCAACCCCCGTTCCCGGGCGGCGGCGTAGACGCCGGCGGCGGCAATGTCATTGGCGGCGAAGACCGCGGTGAAATCCGCCCCCTCGTCCAAGGCGTCATGCAACCCCTGCTGGGCCCAGGATCTGCTGAACTGGCCCGTGCGGATCAGCTCGGCAGGTTGGTCGATCCCGCGATCGGCCAGGGCCGAGACGAACCCGTGCACGCGGGCCCGGGTGGTCGACAGGGCCGGAGGCCCGCCCAGGTAGAGGATGCGCCGGTGGCCGGCATTCAGCAGCAGGTCGGTGATGGCGCGGGCACCGCCGACGTTGTCGTACTCAACGGCGGTGACTGGTGCCGGACCGCCGACGCCGGGGCGTCCGCACAGCACGAGCCGGGAACCGGCGGCGGCCAGTCGCTCGTGCCGTTCCCGGATGGCCTGGTGATAGTTCTCGTCGACCACGGCACCACCGACCAGCACGATCAGCGCCGCGCGGCGCTCGAGCAGCATGTCCACGAAGTCCGATTCCGTCATCGCGCCCCGGGTGGGACACACCAGACTCATCAGGCCCCGGCTGGACGCCTCGATCTCGACGCCACGTGCGACATAGGCAAAAAAGGGATCAACCATGTCGCTGATGATGATCCCGATCAAGTTGCTGTTGGAGCGCGCCAGGGCACGAGCGTTGGCGTTGGCGACGTAGCCCAGCTCGCGCATCGCCCGCTCCACCCGGGCGCGAGTGGCCTTGGCCACCGGATAGTTGCCCGAGGTGACCCGCGAGACGGTCGCGGTGGACACCCCCGCGGCCAGCGCAACGTCATGGATCGTCCGCCGACCCACCCCACCGCGCGCGACGTTCTGGTTCACAGCACCAGCACCTCCTCAGCTGCACCGGGCACCGTACACACCACGAGCGCCGCGCCCGGCTGCGCGCCGATCTCCACCGTGGCGCGGGTCCGGTCACCGAAGGTCATCGTGACCCGGGTGCCCCGGACGGCCACCTCGACGGCGGCGGCCGCATCACCCGGCCAGGTCACGTCTCCGCCGAGGGCCACCGCGCTGACCAGGACTGTATCGCCCTCGCCCGAGCAGTCGGCTTCCAGCACGGGAGTCGCCGAGTGCACCCCCAGCGCATCCGCGCCGATCTCGTACACGACATCGGCGATCTGCCAGCCGTACCGGTTCACCAGCCACGACCCCAGACCGTCCCGGTTCACCACAACGACCTGCCCCGGACCGGCCGTCGCCTCGGGGCGGCGAGGCCCCGAAACGGCCCAACCGCCGTGCCGGACCCGCAGTCCCGGGGAGTGCGGAACCAACTGGACGCGCACCTCCACCGCCCCGCGGAGCACCGACACCGACCGCACCTGCCGGAGTTGGCCATTGATCTCGACATCCCATTCGCTGCCGGCCGCGTGCTGACTCACTCCCAGCCGACGGATGTGACCGCGACGAGCCTGGGAACCATCGGGACGCACCAGCACCAAGGCGTTGTCGATGCCCGGGCGGGTGGTCGGCACCTGCGGTGAGGTGCGGTTCGAATAGGCCAGGCGATCGTAGTGGTCATCCGCCTCGGCGATGGTGCCCGGCGCCGCTGGTGGCAAGTGGTCGCTGCCGTGGTTGAGGAGCCGCACCACTTGGTCCCGATGGGTCGAGGCCACCAGCCATCCGGGCGCCGGTTGGGCCTGCTGGACGTCCGTGGCATCCTGCGGCAGGGCTTGTTCGCGTTCGGTCCAGACCGGATGGTCGGCGTCGATCAGCAGACCGAGGAACCCCTTGGCCCCCCAGTACGGCGAGCCCGGTCCGCTGTACGGCTGGGTGAGGGCCAGATGTTGTTGGTGCCAGCCGAGGTTCCACAGACAGTCCGGGCCGGGGACGTCGTGCTCGACGAAGGATCGCGCCACCCCCGCGCACAGCCGCCTGGTCTGCGCCGGAGTCAATGGGGTGGCGTCGAGCAGCGCCCCGGCCCAGAACGGTGCCAGCATGCCCATCCGGTAGCACAACGACCGACCCTGCAACACCGGTCGACCGTCGCGCCCGACGGCGGTGACCGCCTGGCCGAGGAAGTCGCGGAGCCGGCTCCGGTAGGTGTCCAGCCGTTCGGTGACGTCGGTGCCTGCGGTGGCTTGGGCCATCCTCGCCCACAGCAGCGGGTACGGATGCATGACGAAGTGGTTGTAGTAGTCGAAGTTCTGTCCCGGTCCGTCGCTGTACCAGCCGTCGGCCCGGTACCAGTCCTCGATGCGGTCCAGCCCGCGGTCGATCTCGTCGACCGAGTGGTCGGCGCCCACCGAGGCCAGGAATTGTTCGGTCACCACCTGGAAGAGGTGCCAGTTGTTGTCCCACGTACGGGAGCCGACGAACCCGCCCAGCCAGTCCACCACCGCGCGCTGCTCGGCGATGTCCAGCCGGTCGAAGATCCAGGGTCGGGTCTCGTGCAGGGCGATGGCGACCGCGGCCGCCTCGACCATCTGCTGCGAGCACGGGGTGAGACGTGGCCAGGCCTCCGCGGACGCGGCATCGGCACCCGTCACCAGCCCGCTGGTGTAGCGCTCGATGATCGCCGCACAACCCTCGCCCCGGGTGGCCGCGATGCGGAACGCGGCCAGCAAGAACGACCGGGCGAACCCTTCCAATCCGTCGCAGGCCCGACCGGACCAACTGCCGCGCCCGGGCAGATCGATCCGGGCACCACCGGCGGAGAACCACGGTAGGAGCGCATCGAGGAGGTGGTCGGCAAGACCGACCCAGTGCTGGCGCGTCCAACCGGTGTACGGCGAGAGCAACCGGTCGGTGTCGGGCAGACGCGGGCCCGTCATGCGGAGGTGACCAGTTGTGCCGAGGTGATCACGTGCACCATCGGTTGGCCGGCGGCAAGGCGTTCGATCTCGGCGACGGCACTCTCACCCAGGGCGCCGATCTCGTTGCCCAGGGCACCGGCGATGTGCGGAGTGACGAGCACGTTGGGCAGGTGCAGCAGGGGATGGTCCTGCGGCAGGGGCTCGGGGTGGGTGACGTCCAGCACGGCATCCAGTCTGCCGGTTCGACATTCCGCGGTCAGCGCCGCGGTGTCGATGATGGCGCCGCGGGCGGTGTTGATCACCACCGCATGATCGGGCAGCCGGGCCAATAGGTGTGCGTCCACCAGCCGGTACGTCTGTGGCAGCAGCGGCGCGTGGATGGTCAGCACCTGACTCCTGGCGAACAACTCCACCAGCGACACCGGTTCGGCACCCAGGGCACGCAGCTCGGCGTCGTCAACGGTCGGATCGTGGCAGAGAATCCGTACGGCATGACCACGCAGTCGCTCGATGACCAGGCGCCCCACCATCGAAGCCGACAGCACACCGACGGTGATCCCCCGCAAGCCCAGCGGTGGCACCGCGTCGAGGTCCCGGTGCACTCCGGTGGTGCGCAACTGATGGGCCAGGGCGAAGACACGTTTGGCTCCCAGCACGATCATCGCCACGGTGTACTCCGCCACGGGAAAGGCGTTGATGTGGGCGCCGGTGGACACGTCGATGCGGGCGATCACCTCGGGGCTGACGAAGGTCTTGACCGTACCGGCACTGTGTACGAGGGCCCGCAGTCGAGGAGCATGATCAAGAACGTCCCCGGTGACCGGAGGGCAACCCCACCCGGTCAGCAGGATGTCGGCATCACCCAGCGCCGATCGTACGGTCGGGTCCTCGAAGGAGGAGGTGACCCGGGTGTCCAGCACGTCCACGCAGGCCTCGAGCCGGTCGTGGAGATCGGGAGTGAGCAGCTCGTCCCGTACGTGATCCGACATGGCGCACAGCACGGCCAAGCGGCGACGAGGCTGCATCCCGTCCTGAGTGGTGTCCGGCACGCAGCCATAGTAAAGCCTTTCTATCTCTTGTCCAGACCCGGCAATGAACGACTGACTCAACCACAGCTCCGCCAACGGCCCACCGGGACAGGCATCGTTATCTGGCCATGGTTTCGGAGAAACTCTTGACAGTCACCACGGGGCCGGACCTAGAGTCACTCGAACAGTAAGCCTTTTCTATCAGCAGGATCATCGTCAGGATCGAGAGTCATGGCCACCGCTTCCCAGGCGCCGGCGCCGGAGTTGCATCGCCCGTCGCTGAGGACACGGCTGCGCCGCGACAAGGTGATGCTGCTGCTGGCCGTCCCCGGGGTGCTGTTCTTCGTCGTCTTCCACTACGTCCCCTTGCTGGGCAACGTGATCGCGTTCAAGGACTACCAAGCCTGGCTGGGCTTCGTCGACTCCCCGTGGGTGGGCTTCGACAACTTCGCGATCCTCGCCGAACCGGCTTTCCTGCGGTCCCTGTTCAACACCCTCAAGTTCGCCGTCCTGCAACTGGTGTTCTCGTTCCCCGCCCCGATCGTGCTCGCGCTGTTGATCAGTTCGATCATGCGCCCCGGCGTGCGTCGGTTCGTCCAGAGCGTTGTCTACCTGCCGCACTTCATGGGTTGGGTCATCGTCGTGTCACTGTGCCAACAACTCCTGGGCGGGACAGGGGTGCTCGCCCACCTGACCGGGGCGCTCGGCCTGCCACGGATCGACCTGATGACCAACCCCGACACCTATCCACTGCTGATCATCCTGCAGGGGGTCTGGAAGGATTCCGGATGGGGCACCATCATCTTCCTGGCCGCCCTGCTCAGCATCGACGGCGAGCAGTACGAGGCCGCCGCCATCGACGGCGCTGGACGGTGGCGCCGATTGGTGCACGTCACGCTGCCGGGCCTCGTCCCGGTCATCCTGCTCCTGCTCATCCTCAATCTCGGCACCATCCTGAGCGTCGGATTCGAGCAGTTCATCCTGCAACGTGACTCGGTCGGTGCCCCCGCGGGTGAGGTGCTGGACACCTACGTCTACTTCAACGGCATCGTCGACGGGCAGTGGGGCCCCAGCACCGTTGTCGGGCTCGTCAAGGGTGTGGTGGGTCTGCTCCTCATCCTCGGCGCCAACAAGCTGGCCCACCTCTTCGGCCAGGACGGGATCTACCGATGACGACCACCTCCGGCACGACCCGACTATCCGGCAGCACCACCTCGCGGACTCCGCGCATGACTGCGTCCGTACGAACTCGGCGGCGGCCCGACCCGCGACCACCGTGGATGGAGGCACCCAGCACCGTCGAGCAGATCGCCAAAGTGGTGGCAGTGGTGGTGGTCTGCTTCCTGGTCATCTATCCGTTCGTCAACATCATCGCCACCTCCTTGTCCAGCGAGGCCGAGATCGTGGCGAACGGTGGCGTGATCAGCCTCTTCCCCACCCGACCAACCCTGGACGCCTACCAGGCGATCTTTGCCGGCGGTGTGGTCAGCCGAGCCATGCTGGTCAGCTTCGGTGTGACCGTGGTCGGCACCGCCTGCAACATGCTGGCCACCATCACTCTCGCGTACGCCCTGAGCAGGCCGATCGTTGCCGGCCGGCCGATCCTGATGATGGTGCTGCTGACCATGTTGTTCGGGTCCGGCATCATCCCCAACTTCCTGCTGGTCAACGCCCTCGGCCTGTACAACACCTATGCCGCGCTGATCCTGCCGGGACTGATCAGTGCGTTCAACTTCCTGGTCATGCGCAACTTCTTCATGAACCTGCCCCAGGAGCTGTTCGAGGCCGCACGGATCGACGGGGCCGGTGACCTGCGGATCCTGCTCCAACTCGTGCTGCCGCTGTCGAAAGCCGTGCTGGCGGTCATCACGCTCTTCTACGCCGTGGCCCAGTGGAACGCCTTCTTCAGCAGCCTGCTCTATCTCCAGGACACCTCCAAGTGGCCGCTGCCGATGGTGCTCAGGCTGTACGTCCTGCAGGGCCAGCCGGTCGGCATCGACTCCGCCGCGGTGGCCGGAGAGGCGTTGCCATCCATCCAGGCCGTGCAAATGGCGGTCGTCGTGGTGTCGGTCGTACCAATTCTCTGCGTCTATCCCTTCCTGCAGCGCTACTTCACCAAGGGCGTGCTGACCGGAGCCATCAAGGGCTGACGCCCGCTTCCCACCAACCGTCCACGATCGAGAGGGCCACTCATGTCGCACCATCCCACGTTCGCCGACTCGCGCCTCACCCGCCGCAGCCTGATCAAGGGCACCATCGGGCTTGCCGCCGGTGCGGCGACGCTGTCCACCGCGGCGTGCTCGGGTTCGACCGCGACCAGCGGCGGCGAGGCCCGCGCCAGTACCGCCGTCCTGCCCAGCTATCGCGCCGGGGTGGGCCCTGCACCCGACCTGGCTCCGGTCCTTCCCGGCGCACCGGCAGGTTTTCTCAGCTACCCGTCGTCGGTGGCGCCGAGCGTCAGCGCTCCGCCGATGAAGGGCGGCACCGTCCAGATCATGACCAACGTGCTGCAGGCGCTGCCCACCGAGCGCTCCGCCAACACTGCCTGGCAGGGCATCGAACGCGGACTCGGTGGCACCCTTGACCTGATCATGGTGCCGGGATCGGACTATGCCCAACGGTTCCAGACCACGTTGGCCAGCGGCGGGTTGCCCGACATCACCCTGTTCGACGATGCCGCCATCGACGACATCCCGGCGTTCATGGACAAGGTCTGCGCCGACCTCAGCCCGTACCTGTCGGGTGATGCGATCCTGAAATTTCCCAACCTGGCGGCGATTCCGACGATCGTCTGGCAGGACTGCGTCACCGTCGACAAGATCTACCAGATCCCAATCCCGCGCGGCCTCACTGCGGGGGCGGGCTTCTACAACAAATCCCTGTTGGACCGGGCCGGGGTGCAGGTGCCCGCTGATGCCGCCGATTTCGAGGCGTTCCTGACCGAGCTCAACCGGCCGCAGGACGGCACCTGGGCGATCGTCAACATGTCCAACCACCCGTTCTTCAGCTACATGCTCTGCCAGATGTTGGGCTCCCCGTACAACTGGCGCAAGAACGACGACGGCACCCTGACCCGCAGCTTCGAGACCGAGGAATACAAGCTGGCGATGGAGTGGGCGGCCCGCTTCGTCAAGCTGGGGCTGACCGTGCCCGGCTCCGATGCCCTCGACGGCATCGCCCGCGCCAACGCCTTCAAGCAGGGCAAGGGCGCGCTGGTCTATGACGGATTGCCCGCCTTCCCGCAGTACCTCGACGCCATGCCCGATGCCGAGGTCACCCCGTTCGTCCCGATGGGCCTCAACGGTGCTCCGCCGGTGACGGCGTACGACAACACCAGCTACGGCACGGTCGTGCTGAAGAAGGCTGAGGAGGGACGCATCCGCGAACTCCTCGGCGTGCTGAACTACCTCGCCGCACCGTTCGGCACCTCGGAGTATGAGTTGTTGATCTATGGCGAAGAGGGCGCCCAGTTCACCAAGGACGGCGAGGGCAATCCCGTGCTGACCGACAAGGGGGTTCGTGACATGAGCCTGCCGTTGCGCTGGGTCACCGGGCCGGCCTTCGCCATCTACAACCGGGATCGCGAGTACGTACGGCGCTATCACGCGGCAGCCAACAAGATGATCTCGACCGCCGTCCAGGACCCGACCGGCATGCTCATCTCCCCGACCAGCAACAAGCGCGCTTCGGCGATCGCCCAACCCCTGACCGACCTGCGCAACGACATCATCGCCGGTCGCCAGCAGCTCTCCGCCTGGGACGTCGGCGTGGAGACGTGGCGCAAGGACGGCGGCAACCAGATCCGGGAGGAGTATCAGCAGGCGTTGGCCGGAACGCCGGCGACTCCTCGCTGAGCTGGCGATCGCACCGGCCACCACCGGTCCACCGCTGGCGTCACTCTCCTACAGTGTCTCCATGTCCCTGTCGCTGCCTGCGGTGATCAACTCCGCCCCCGCCACTGCCCTCGTCTCGGTCTGGGCGGGGCCGGTGGCCGGCGAGCCCTGGTTCACCCATCGTGCCGACGAGACGCACTACGCCGCCAGCATGATCAAGGTGCCGATGGTTCTGGCCGCCCTCCGCGAGGCCGAGGCCGGGCGCCTCGACCTCGATGCGCCGGTGTTGATCAAGAACCAGTTCAGCTCCGTCGCCGATGGAAGTCCCTTCCAGATGGACGATGCCGAAGATTCCGACCCCGAGCCGTGGGGGCGCCTCGGGGCGACTGTTCCGCTGCGGTGGTTGTGCTGGCGGTCCATCGTCCGCTCCAGCAACCTGGCCACCAATCTGGTGTTCGAGACGGTCGGCGCCGAGGCCATCGCCGACGCGTTCTCGACCTGTGGTGCGACCAATTCGACGATGACGCGGGGCATCGAGGATGCCACTGGCCGCGAGGCCGGGTACGACAACCGGGTGACCGCGACCGACCTGGCGCAGATGTATCGGGCGATCATCACGG
>JAKDKP010000216.1 GCA_030453285.1 Propionibacteriales bacterium | reverse complement strand
ACCGCGACCATGGCGGGGGCGTCAGCGGGCGAGGCCATCCGCACCTGTGGCGCGATCGCCCGCGCGGCGGAGGGCTGGGTCTGTGGCACGCGGCAACTGTACGCAAGCCGGCGTCCGCGCTCGACCTGCGGCCAGGAACCAGAATCGGCCTCCTCGGCATGACCACCACATGAACAACGGTCATCATTGTCGCCGATTCGTCACCGGAGGTTGCCCGACACGTTCACCCGGTGGGCCCACCCGTGCATTCACCCCCGAGACAGTCACACCATGCGCGTAGCACTGGTCACCGAGTCATTCCTGCCGCAGATCAACGGCGTCACCCATTCGGTGATGCGTGTGCTGGAACACCTGCAGACCCTGGGACACGAGGCTCTGGTGGTCGCCCCCGGAGCCCCCGGTGAGGCCCCGGACAGCTACGCCGGGGCCGAAGTGGTCACCCTCCCGTCGATCGCGTTGCCCGGCTATGCCGCGGTTCGCGTCGCCACCGCGGGCCAATTGCGGCTGGAGAAGATCCTGCGAGACTTCGCTCCCGACGTTCTGCACCTGGCCGCCCCTTTTGCCGTCGGCCACACCGCGGCCCTGGTCGGTGAGCGCCTCGACCTGCCGATGGTGGCGATCTATCAGACCGAGGTGCCCACCTACGCCAGCCACTACGGTGCGCCTCAACTGGAACCGCTGCTGTGGCAACGGGTCCGTACGATCCACAACCTGGCCTCGATGACGCTGGCCCCGTCGACGTTCGCCGCCAACCAGCTCACCGAGCACGGCATCGACCGGGTCCGGATCTGGGGTCGGGGCGTCGACTCCACCCGTTTCCACCCCTGCCGGGCCAGCCAGCAATGGCGCGACGAGGTGGCACCCGGGGGCGAGCAGATCATTGTGTACGTGGGGCGTCTGGCCGCCGAGAAGCAGGTCGACGACCTCGCCGCTCTGGCCGATCTGCCCGCGACGAAGCTGGTGATCATCGGTGACGGTCCCAAGCGTGCCGAGTTGGAGGTGGCGCTCCCCAGCGCCAAGTTCTGCGGACAGCAGACCGGGGATGCCGTGCCGCGAGCGATGGCCAGTGCGGATCTGTTCGTGCACACCGGCGAGATGGAAACCTTCTGCCAGTCGATCCAGGAGTCCCTGGCCAGCGGTACACCCGTGGTCGCTCCGGCCCGTGGCGGCCCGCTCGACCTGGTGCAGCCCTCCCACACCGGCTGGCTGTATCCACCAGGCGACCTGGTCGCCCTGCGCACCCACGTCCAGGATCTGCTGGGCGACGACTTCAAACGCGCCGCCTTCGGCGCGAAGGGGCGTGCTGCCGTCGAACACCGCACCTGGTCGTACATGGGTGATCTGTTGTTGGCGCACTACACCGAGGCGATCACCGGTGTACGGCGCCCACGCGTCGCCGCCTGGCCGTGGTCCCTGTTTGCCTGAAACCAATCGCGTTGGCCCGGACCAGCGACCCGTACGCTTCAAGAACTCAGATGCCGCCGTGCTCGGCTGATCATCTGATCAAGGACCGCGTTGAACGCCTCGTGATGTTCGATGATGCCCATGTGGCCGCAGCGGTCGAGGATCAGGGCGTCGGCCCCGGGCAGCAGCTCGATGATCTTCTCGGTGTGCTCGACCGGGGTGATCACGTCCGAGCGACCCCCGATCACGGCGGTCTCCACCCTCGAGAGCACCGCCAACGAGGCCCTCTCGTCCATTTCACCGATGGCGGGGTAGTAGTCGGCGATCACCGTCAGGGGAACCTGCCCCAGCATCTCGGCCATGAAGTCCACGTACGGACCGGGCACGTCGTCTCGGCCGAAGGCCATCTGTTTGGTGACCACCCATCCCAGGTCGGTGCCGGCGCGACGACTGCCCTCGACCAACTGGGGGATCCGGTTCAGCGTGGCCAACAGGGGCGGGGCGATCCGGGCGAACGCCCGACCCGGGATCGCCTTGACGATGGAGTGTTCGGCCAGGTCGCCGGTCGAGGTGGAGCACAGACCGACCCCGACGACCCGCGTACCGAACCAGTCCGGCCGCTGCTGGGCGAGCTGCATGATCGTCATCGCGCCCAACGAGTGCCCGATCAGCACAACGGGCCCGTCGCCGACGACCTCATCGAGCACCTGGGCCAGGTCGCGGGCCAACTGCGGCACCCGGCACAGTTCGGGGGCCGATCGTGAAGAGCGTCCGTGGGAGCGCAGGTCGTACAGCACGACCCGCGCCGTGTCGCGGAAGTACTTGCGTTGGAAGTGCCAGCAGTCGAGGCTCAGCGCATAGCCGTGCACGAACACGATCGTCAGGTTGTCGGGCACCTCGGCGGCCGGCTCGTCCACCTCCACGTGCAACTCCACGCCGTCGGGGGTGACCACCTTCGGTCCTGATGAGCGCAAGGAGAAGAACGGCTCGGCCGAGGCGATCCGTTTCCGGCCCTTGGCCACCAGCCGACGCTCCAACTCGAGCCCCACCGCGACACCACCGGCGGCCAGGGCAGTCGCTCCCGCCACCAATGCGACTCCGCGCCCGATCAGCCCCACTCGCTGTTCGGCCATCAGTCCCCTCGTCTCGTAGTGGCGGGCGGACTTGTGCCGATGGGCGCGTCCTTGCCGGAGGTCAGCACCCGCCGCAGACGCGGCCCGATCCGGGTGACGATCTCGTACCCCACGGTTCCACAGGCGGCGGCCAGATCGTTGGCCCGTTGCCCGCCAGCTCCGAAGACCACGACCCGGTCACCGACTCGATCGGTTGGCTGCGGTCCGAGGTCCACCAAGCACTGATCCATGCAGACCCGCCCGACGATCGGCACTGCGCGGCCGTTCACGGTGACGGTGCCGGCATTCCCGGCGTGCCGGAGCAGGCCGTCGGCGTACCCGATCGGCACCAGGCCGACGCAGGTGTCGCGGTCAGCAGTCCAGGTGTGCCCGTACGAGACCGACGTCCCGGCCGCGATCGCCTTGACCTGGACGAGATGGGCGACCAGCGTCATCACCGGGCGCAGGGTGATCCCGGCCCGCTCGGCCACATCGACACCGGGATCGACCCCGTACGCGGCGATGCCGCCCCGGACCATCTCGTACCGTGCCTTGGGCAGGCCGAGGGCGCCGGCGGAGTTGGCCAGATGCCGCAGTTCTGGTTTCAGCCCGTACGAGTGGGCGACGGCCACGGCTTCGTCGAACCGAGCGATCTGGCTCGCCACCGACCGATGTTCAGGATCCTCCGCGGTCGCCAGGTGCGACCAGAGCCCGACCACCTCGATGTCCCCGGCATCCTCGGCGGTTGCAGCCGACGCGCACAGCCTCGGCCACAGCGCGGCCGGCGCTCCACTCCGGGTGAGTCCGGTGTCGATCTTGAGATGGATGCGCGCGGCACGGCCGGCTCGTCGGCCCGCCGCCACGATCCGCGCCAGCTCGTCGATGCTGGACACGCCCAGGTCCACGTCGGCGGCCACCAGGTCGGTGAGGTCCTCACCCGGTCCGTACAGCCAACAGAACAGTCGCCCACGATCGCCAGCGGCGCGGACCGCCCGCGCTTCGCCGGGGACCGCGACGCCGAGCCATGCGGCTCCGGCGGCGCGGGCTGCAGCGGTCATCGTGAGCAGCCCGTGACCGTACCCGTCGGCCTTGGCCACCACCATCACCGTCACCGGCGCCACGAGTTCGCTGATCGCGCCGATGTTGGCGGCGAAGGCCTCGGTCGAGATCTCCGCCGCCGCCGTGGTCGGATCGATCGTCATCGCTCGAATCGCAGCGTGATCATCTGGAACGGACGCAGTTCAAGATCAACTCCACCGTGTCGCAGAGCAACCGACGGTCCCTCGGTGAGGGAACTGGCGTTTGCCCCGCGCCCACCGATGGGACGTTCCAGCAGATCGGTGGCCCGGACCTCCTTGGCGGAGAATCCGAGGTCGAGCCGCCCGCGGCTCCGCGCCCCGGTCGCCTGATAGAGACGCACCACGATGTCACCGGACTCGTCATCGGCCTGCTTCACCGCGGAGACGACGATGTCATCGTTGTCGACCGACACCAGCGGCGCGACGGAGTCTCCGCTGCCGGTCACGATGCGCTCGGGCAGGTTGATCGCCATCCCCTGTCGAACGGCAGCACCCAGGTCGGCACCGACGACCAGGGAGTACCGCATCTGGTGGCGGCCCTGATCGGCGTCCGGGTCGGGGAACAACGGCGCCCGCAGCAGTGACAACCGAGCTTCGGTGGCCAGACCGTTCGCTGCCTCCACCCGGGTGACGTCGTGGCCGTAGGTCGAGTCGTTGACCAGCGCGACGCCGTACCCCTCCTCGGCCAGATGCAGATAGCGCTGCGCACAGATCTCGAACTTCGCCGCATCCCAACTGGTGTTGGTGTGCGTGGGGCGGAACACGTGTCCGAACTGGGTCTCGGCGGCACTGCGTTCGGCGTGCACGTCGAGCAGGAAGCCCGCTTTCAGCATGGTTTCCCGGTCATGCCAGTCGACATCGATCGAGAAGTCGACCTGCTCCGCGCCCGGCTCGAGAGTGACCGTCTGCTCGAGAGTGGAATCCCCCACCGTACGGGTGATCTTGATGCCGTTGTCGATCTCGGTGATCTGATCAACGGCCGTCACATCGGAAACGGTGTGGCGATAGAACTTGTCCACGTCCCAGGCATCCCACTGGTTGGGGGTGTCGATGTGCAACTGGAGCAGGTTGCCCGGACCGGCCAGCACCTCGCGGTCGGCCTCGTCATCGTCGGCGGCATGATCAACAACAGAAGTGAGCACACCCGAGTTGTTGATCTTGGCTGTCACCAGGCCGTTGCTGATCGTCCATCCCTTGGCAGCATGGCTGGTCTTGACCTTGCCAGCGTCCTTGGCCCGCCGAGCCCCGAGTGCGGGCACGCCATGGCGTTCGTGGCCGGCCGCGTTGAACACCACCGGCACCTTGCCCGTGCCGGCCAGGGCAGTCTGTGCCGTGGTGATCAGGCCCTCCAGCTCCTCAGCGATCTCCACATAGGCCTGCTCGGCTTCGCGATGCACCCACGCGATCGAGCTGCCGGGCAGGATGTCGTGGAACTGGTGCAGCAAGACACGCTTCCACAGTCGGTCCAGGTCCTCGTACGGGTAGCGCGCCCCGGTCTGCACCGCAGCAGTCGTGCACCACACCTCGGCCTCTCGCAGCAGGTGCTCGCTGCGTCGGTTGCCCTGCTTGGTGCGGGCCTGGCTGGTGTAGGTGCCGCGATGCATCTCCAGATACAGCTCACCCGACCACACCTCGGCCCGGTCGGCGAACTCATCGTGGGCGGCGGCGAAGAAGTCGTCGGGGCGACTGATCTGCACCGCCGAGCTGCCTTCAAGATCAGCCGTGCGACGGACCCGCTCGA
>JAKDKP010000215.1 GCA_030453285.1 Propionibacteriales bacterium | reverse complement strand
GCGAGCGCGAGCCGCTGCCGCTGACCTCCCGACAGGCTCATCCCCTGCTCCCCGATCCGGGTGTCCAGGCCCCACGGCAGATCGCGGACGAAGTGCGCCTGGGCGACCTCGATCGCCTCGTCGATCTCCTCCTCGGTCGCGTCCGGCCGGCCGAGGGTGAGGTTCTCCCTGGCCGACATCGAGAACAGCGTGGGGTCTTCGAAGGCGGTGGCGACGACGGTGCGCAGCTGCTGCACCTTGAGGTCGCGGATGTCGGTCCCGTCGATGGTGATCGATCCGGCCGTGACGTCGGACAGCCGCGGCACCAGGGAGGTCATCAGCGTCTTGCCCGAGCCCGTGCCGCCGACCAGAGCGATCGTCTCGCCCGGCCGGATCTCCAGGTCCACCCCGTGCAACACATCCTCGTCCCCGTCAGGGAAGCGGAAGTGCACTCCATGGAAGCTGAGCTGCCCCCGTACGGCATCCAGGTCAAGATCAACTTCACCATCGGCGATCTCGATCTCGGCGTCGAGCACCTCGGCGATTCGATCGGCCGCCGTCATCGACTCCTGAGCCTGGGCCAGCAGGAATCCCATCGCAGCGATCGGCCACACCAGGGACAGCATCATCGTCATGAACGCGACCAGGGTGCCGAGGGTGATCACGCCCGTGCCGGCGGCGAAGGCACCGATGCCGAGCACGATGATCAAGGTGACGGTGGGAATCACCTCGAGGAAGGTCCAGAAGTTTGCGCTGAGCCGCACTCGATCCATGAACACCTTGTGCAGGCGCACACTGCGTTCGTCGAACTTCTCGTAGATGTGCTGCCCGCGACCGAAGGCCTTGATCACTCGCAACCCCTGCACGCCCTCCTCGACGGTGGAGGCGACGTTGCCGACCTGATCCTGGATGGCCCGGGACATCCGGGTGAAGTGCTTCTGGTTGTTCAGGCAGAGCGCGATGATCGGGGCGGTGGAGATCAGCACGACCACACCAAGTGGCCAGTACATGTTGATCAACAGGATCGTCACGGTGACGATCTGCAGCACGTTGACGATCAGGAAGGTGACACCGAAGCCGAGGAACCTGCGGACAACGTTGAGATCGTTCATGATCCGCGACAGCAGTTGTCCGGACTGCCAATGGGCATGGAAGCTCATCGGCAGCCGCTGCATCCGGGCGTACAGGTCCTTGCGGATCAACGTCTCGACGCCGACGGTTCCGACGTTCACCACCCATCGGCGGCCGAACATGACGACCGCCTCGACGATGCCGAGGGTGAGGGCGAACAGTCCGAGCGCCCACAGTCCAGGACGGTCGGAACTGGCCACCGGCCCGTCGATCACCGCGCGGGTGATCAGCGGTGTGGCGACGGCGAAGCCGACCCCGACGATGGCCAGCAGCAGGCTGATCGCAAACCGGTGGATGAACGGTCGCAGGTACGGGCGGAGGCGCCACAACGAGGTGCCGACGTTGCGTCGGCCGGTGGGTGGAGGTGCGATTCGGGGCGGACGCTCGAGGATGGCGAGCGACTCGGGAAGGGTGTCTTGGTCGGTGGGAGAGCGGTCGGACAAGGTGGTGCGGGCCGAGACCTCGGCAGTCATTCGAGCATCCTCGTGGCAGGACGTGCGTGTTCTTGGGCAACAGACACTATCCAACTTCAACGGTGGTTGAGGTCAAATCCTTTTGGTGTTGCGTACAGCGTTATCGTTGCGTACGCTGTTATCGAATGTGAGGCGTGATGACAACAACCGTGATGGAAACCTCGTCCCGTACGAGACTGGCCTGGGCCGTCGTGGCGGTCGTGCTGCTGGGGGATCTGCTCGACCTGCTGGACTCGCTGGTGACCACGATCGCCGGCCCATCGATCGCCCGTGACCTGGGCGGCGGAGACGTGCTGATCCAGTGGCTGTCGGCCGGCTACACCCTGGCCATGGCGGCCGGCCTGCTGGTCGGTGCCCGACTGGGAGACATGTTCGGGCGCAAACGGATGTTCCTGATCGGGATCTCCGGCTTCACCCTGATCTCGCTGCTGGCCGCGACCGCCATGTCGGCAGAGTTGCTGATCGTGCTGCGCGTCCTCCAGGGGCTCGTCGGTGCACTGATGGTCCCCCAGGCTCTCGGGCTGATCAAGCAGTCCTTCCCGCCTGACAAGGTCGGCACCGCCTTCGGACTGACGGGTCCCGTGCTGGCACTCGGAGGCGTGGCCGGGCCGATCGTCGCGGGATGGCTGGTCGACGCCAACTATCTCGGCTGGGGCTGGCGGATGATCTTCGCCATCAACGTGCCGATCGGCATCGCGTTGATCATCGCCGGAGCGATCATCCTTCCGCCGTCGACGCCGGACAAGAGCATCACCCTCGACGTGGGCGGGGCACTGCTGGCCGCCGGTGGGATGGGTGCGGTCGTCTTCGGTCTCGTGCACGGTCGCGAGTACGGCTGGCCCTGGTGGGTGTTCGCCGTCATCATCGCCGGGGTGTTGGCCCTGGTCGCTTTCGTGTTCGTCCAGCAGGCTCGTCACCGGGCCGGGCGGTCCACCCTGGTCACCCCGTCGCTGTTCACCAAGCGCTCCTTCCTGGCCGGCCTCGCCATCGGCGCCCTCTTCTTCGGTGCCATCCTGGGCTCCTCCCTGCTGTTTGCGCTGTTCTTTCAACTCGGGTTGGGGATGACACCGCTGCAGGCCGGTCTCGCCGCCGCGCCGCAGGCGGTCGGCATGATCGTCGGGTTCGTTCTCTCCCAGATCCTGGGTCTCACCCGTCGTACGATGCACATGGGCTTGACGGCCGTCCTGGTGGGCTTCGTCGCCATCATCGCCCTGACCGCCACGCTGGGGGGGCAGGTGACCGTGTGGCAGATGCTGCCCCCGCTCGGCCTGGTCGGCATCGGCATGGGACTGGCGATGGCACCCTTCTTCGACATCGTGCTCGCCGGTGTGGACGACGACGAGGTCGGCTCCGCCTCGGGCAGCCTGACCGCGGTCCAGCAGCTCGGCAATGCCGTCGGTGTTGCGGCCCTGGGCACGGTGTTCTTCACGGTGCTGTCCACCACAACCGGCGACGAGGCCGGGTACGCCACCGCGTTGAACACTGCGCTCGGTTGGGCCGTCGCCTTCCTCATCCTGGCCGCCGTTGCCACGATCTGGCTCCCGCGGCGGGCGCGGGACCACGCGGGATCTCCCGAGTGATCCCCGCACCGTTGCCTTGGTCGGCCGGTCGGGAAGGGTGACAAGATGGCGCCCATGACCGCGCCGGAACCGGGATCGACGCCGACACCGATCTGGAATGTCGCCACCCCTCGCGCCAGGTCCGGCCGCGCCCTGGACCGGGAGCGCATCACCACCACCGCGATCGGGCTGGCCGACGCCGAGGGATTGGAGGCGGTCACCATGCGTCGCCTCGCGGCCGAACTCGGTTCCAGCCCGATGTCGTTGTATCGCCACGTCCCCGGCGGGAAGGTCGATCTCACCGATCTCATGCACGATGCACTGATGGGTGAACACGATCTGGCCGGCATCCCCAGCGGGGACGTCGCCGCCGACCTCGGCCGACTCGGCACCGAACGTCGCACTGCGGCCCACCGGCACCCGTGGTCCATCCAGCCGACGGCCAGGCCGATGCTGGGCCCGTACGGCATCCGGCGGCTGGACACGGCCCTGTCGATCTTCGACGAGCGAGTCACTCCCGAACGGCGCGGCTGGGCGATCGGGCTGCTCGATGCCTACGTCAGTGGTGCCGTC
The DNA here is from genome assembly GCA_030453285.1 of Propionibacteriales bacterium. Lineage (GTDB taxonomy): Bacteria > Actinomycetota > Actinomycetes > Propionibacteriales > Propionibacteriaceae > Carbonicoccus. The sequence continues at coordinate 1,631 of JAKDKP010000215.1, read as the reverse complement.
GGCCAGGAGCTCGCGCAGCACAACGAGGAACTGCGGTCGGGACTGTCGGCCGAGGACTGGCAGCATGCGGTGGCGCCGTACATGACGCAGATGCTCGCCACCGGCGACTACCCCCATCTAGCCGACTACACCGCCAGCGCTCCGGCCATCGACCTTGATCAACAATTCGCCGATGGGCTCGGCGCCGTGATCGCCGGCATCTTGGCCGCCATCGATTCCTGACCTTTGCTTCACCGGTCAAGGACTCGGCAGCCCCCTCCCCGACAGCGGCGGATGCCTCTAGGGTGAACACAGGTGCACCGGCGCCGGGAACATCGAGGAGCCACACATGCAGCAGGTGAAGGGCGTCATCGCCCGCAGCAAGGACGCCCCGACCGAAGTCGTCACCATCAACATCCCCGACCCGGGGCCGGGCGAGGCGGTGGTCACCATCCAGGCCTGCGGGGTCTGTCACACCGATCTGCACTACCGCCAGGGCGGCATCGGCGACGACTATCCGTACCTGCTGGGCCACGAGGCCGCCGGGGTGGTCGAGTCAGTGGGTGACGGCGTACGAGATCTGGCTGCCGGTGACTATGTGGTGCTGAACTGGCGTGCGGTCTGCGGCACCTGTCGGGCCTGCAAGCGGGGTCGGCCGTGGTACTGCTTCGACACCTTCAACGCCGAGCAGAAGATGACCCTCGAGGACGGCACGGAGCTGTCCCCGGCACTCGGCATCGGTGCCTTCGCCGAAAAGACCCTGGTGGCGGCCGGCCAGTGCACCAAGGTGGATCCGGCGGCCCGGCCGGCGGCGGCCGGCCTGCTCGGCTGCGGCGTGATGGCCGGACTGGGTGCGGCGATCAACACCGGCCAGGTGGGCCGGGGCGACTCGGTCGCGGTGATCGGTTGTGGAGGTGTCGGTGCGGCCGCGATTGCCGGGGCTCGACTGGCCGGTGCCGCGCGGATCATCGCCGTCGACATCGATGACCGGAAGCTGAAGACCGCTCTCGAACTCGGTGCCACGCACACCGTCAATTCGAAGAGCGTCGATGCGGTGGAGGCGATCCAGGAACTCACCGATGGTTTCGGCGCCGATGTGGTGATCGACGCCGTCGGGCTGCCCGAGACGTGGAAGCAGGCGTTCTATGCCCGTGACCTGGCCGGCACCGTCGTCCTGGTCGGCGTACCGAATCCGGAGTTGAAGGTCCCCGACATTCCGTTGGGTGACGTGTTCGGTCGTGGTGGGGCACTGAAGTCCAGCTGGTACGGCGACTGCTTGCCCGATCGGGACTTCCCAATGCTGATCGACCTGTACCAGCAGGGTCGATTGCCACTGGACGCGTTCGTCACCGAAGAGATCGGCATCGACGACATCGAGTCCGCCTTCGACAAGATGCACGATGGCGACGTGCTCCGGTCCGTCGTCGTCCTGGACAAGTGAGGAACTGCTCATGACTGCACGCATCGATCATGTGGTGACCTCGGGGACGTTCTCCCTGGACGGGGAGACCTTCGACGTCGACAACAACGCCTGGGTGCTCGGTGATGACCAGGAGTGCCTGATCATCGACGCCCCACACGACGTGGACGCGATCGTCGAGCTGGTCGGCAAACGCAAGGTGCTCGCCATCGTCTGCACCCACGCCCACGAC
>JAKDKP010000214.1 GCA_030453285.1 Propionibacteriales bacterium | reverse complement strand
TTCGACCTCGACGGCTTCGACCTCGACGGGCTCGCCGTCGGCATCGGTGACCGTACCGGACACCTCGTCGGCTTCCTGACCATCCTCGGTGTCGGCATCGTCCTCGGTATCGGCCGGGCGGGCCAGGTCAACGATGTCGCCGTTGGAGTCGGTCACGGTGGCGGCGGTCACGATCGCGACGAGCGCCTTGGACCGCCGGATCTCGGTCATGTACTCGGCTACGTGATCATGCTCGACCATGTGCTTGGCGACCTCGTCCGGGTTCTGCTGGGACTGCTGGGCGACCTGCAGGATGTGCTGGGTCAGATCGTTCTGGTCGACGCCGATCTCGTTCTCGTCGGCGTAGGAGTCCAGCACCATCTGTGCCTTGATCGCGTCGGATGAGCGCTTGTCCACGTCGGCCCAGAAGGCGTCCTCGTCCTCGGCCTCGTCGGTGTCGGCCAAGTACTGCTCCAGGGTCATGCCGGCCTGGGCGAGCTGCTGGGTGATCTGCTGCCGACGGGCGGTCAGCTCGTTCTCACGGATGCCCTCGGGCACGTCGATGTCGAGTTCGGCGATCGCCTTCTCGAGCACGACGTCGCGAGCACTGTTGGCCTGCTCGACCCGCGCCATGTCGCCGAGGCGGACCTTCAACTGCTCCTTGAGCTCGTCGATGGTGTCGAACTCCGAGGCCATCTGGGCAAAGTCATCGTCGGCGTCGGGCAACTCCTGCTCGGCAACCTTGGTGACAGTGACCTCGACGTCGACCGACTCACCCTTGTTGGGGCCGCCGACCAGCTCGGAGACGAAGGACTTCGACTCACCGGCGGCGAGACCCTCGACGGCCTCGTCCAGACCGTCGAGCATGCCGCCCGAGCCGACCTTGTACTGGAGGTCATCGGCTGTGGCGTCGGCCAGAGCTTCGCCGTCCTTGGTGGCAGCCAGGTTGATGGTGACCACATCGTCGGTGGCGGCGGCACGCTCGACCGGGTTCAGCGAACCGAACCGCTGGCGCAGGCCGTCGAGCTGCTCGGTGACCTGCTCGTCAGTGACGTCGACGGCATCGACCTCGGCGTTGATCGCGGAGAAATCGGGGAGGTCGAACTCCGGCCGTACGTCCACCTCGGCGGTGAACTCGACGAGCTCGCGGTCCTCGAGTTTGGTGACCTCGATCTCGGGCTGGGCCAGTGGCGTCACCTTGTGCTCGGCGATGGCCTGACCATAGAACTCCGGCAGGGCCGCGTTGATGGCCTCCTGCAGCACCACACCGCGTCCGACCCGCTGGTCGATCACCGCGGGCGGCACCTTGCCGCGACGGAAGCCGGGAATGTTCACCTGCTTGGCGACCTCGTCGTACGCCTTGTCCAAGCTCGGCTTGAGTTCGGCGAAGGGAACCTCGATGGTGATCTTCACCCGCGACGGGCTCAGCTGCTCAACGGTGCTCGGCAAGACATGACTCCTGAATCGGCGCACGGCAGGAGCCCTGCCAGGCGCATGGTCTGTGGTGGGCCACCGGTGTTCAGGCGACCAGGTGACGCGGGACACCAGAGTGGTCGCGTCAGCGTTCATGCTAACCAGTGCGGAAGGTCAGCACCCAATCGGTGCCCCTTCCAGGGGCAACGCATTTCCGCCGTACGGCGGGAGTGCCGTAGACTTCGCGGGCGCTCGGGTGACCGGGTGGCGGGGCGTAGCGTAGTGGCTAGCGCGTCTGCTTTGGGAGCAGAAGATCGCAGGTTCGAGTCCTGTCGCCCCGACGTGTTGTCGCCTCCTGGGCCACGTCGGCTAGGGTTGGCCGAGCACATGCGGGTGTAGCTCAATGGTAGAGCCCCAGTCTTCCAAACTGGCTACGCGAGTTCGATTCTCGTCACCCGCTCCACCGCAGGACCCCCGGACTGCCCGACCCTCGGGTCGCACCCGTTCAGGTACGAGCAGGCGCCAGTTCTGCTTCCGCCGACCGATCCGATTTGCTGGGAAAGCGGGTCGGTGCGGCCGAGACGAGAAGGGCACCGCCCACCAGGATCGGTACGCCGTACGTGGCGACCTCCCCCGGACCCAACGCGAGCAGCATGGTCAGCAGATAGACGACAAAGAGTCCGGCAGTGGCCTTGCCCACCCAACGGCGCAGGCGTCCAGAAATCAACAATCCGGCCAGGAGGATCTCGACGACGGTCGCCAGCGCTCCTGCGACGACACTGACCGGACCCCCCAGGCCGAACAGCAGGACCGAGGTGTAGTCGACGAAGGCCGGCCAGGAACCCCACGACACACCCGGCCCGCCGGGGGGACCGAACAGGCCGAACCGGTCGAGGATGGCTGCGATGAAGTCCACGGCCAACGCGACCGCAACGATCCACCCGCCGATCACGGTCAGTCGCGAGTGCGGATCCATCGTCATCACCACACCCAGAGCCACCAGGGCCATCAGCGTGAGTGTCACCGGGCCCGGCATCTGATCGGGTCGCAGGACGACCCAGACGATCTGGAAGATCAGTCCGGCCACCACCCAGATCAGGCCGCCGTAGCGACGTGCACGATCCATCCACTCCATGACACTCCCCTGTCGATCAGTTGGTACATCAAGACTTTTGGTAAGGTTCCTTACGGAAACGATAGAAGACAGGAGCATGATGGTCAAGATCCTTACCAATCCCTTCCGTGGCGCGCCGCCGCCTCTCGGTTCGATGGTCAGCGCCGCCGGACAACGTCTGAGCGCTAAACTTGATCATGAACTCGCCGTTGCCGGGTTCCCCGATGTCCGGGCCGCCCACGCGGCGGTCTTCATGGCGATGGACCCCGACGGCACTCGATTGACGCAGGTGGCCGAGCGCACCCACATGACCAAACAGGCCGCCGGGGAGCTGACCCGACACCTGGTGGACAAGGGATACCTGTCGGCCCGCGCAGATCCCGACGATCGCCGGGCCCGGATGTTGCACCTGACCGAGCGCGGTTGGGCGGTGATCAAGACCGGGAAGAAGGTGATCTCTGAGTACGACGCCTGGCTGGACGACCTCGTGGGCGCCGCCCAGGTGGCCGCTCTGCGCCGCACCCTCGAACTGATCATCGCTGCCGGATCCGAGCCACGGCGGCGAGCCTGACGAGCGTCGTCCGGCGCCTTCGCGTACGCGATTGTCGTGGGTGACGCACGCTTCGCGATGCGGGGCTATCGGCGACCGGGTGTCAACGGCACCGGCGCCGTCGGCTCGCGGAACACCAACACCAGGACGCGGGCGCCCAGAGTGAAGGCGAACAGCAGCAGCGGCGCGCCCAGTACCTGGTGCAAGGAGAGGGGGGTCAGCAGCATCGGCCCGCCCGGGGCAACCACGAACAGCACTCCGCAGATGGCCAGGGCTGCCGACAGCGCGGTCAGCACCAGTTGATGGGCGACCGAGGTGATGAAGGCTCGCTCCGCCGGACGCCCGAACAGACTCACCGCCACCGTCAACCGGCCGTCCTCGAGTTGCTCCGAGAGTTGGTTCACCCGGCGCGGCAGGCGTTGCAACGTGGGCAACCAACCAGCCAATTGGGCCTCGAGCTCCGACCGCAGGGCTGCCGGCTCGAGCTGTGCCGAGATCAACTGCCGCCCCTGCTCGCGGGCGGTCGCGACCAGATCGATGTCGCTGGTGAGCAGGTGCAATGATCCCTCCAGGGCGCCAAGGGCACGAAAGGCCGCCGCGACAGCAGGTGGGATCGCGAACCGGTGCTGCACCACCAATCTGACCAGGTCGCCGAACATCTCCCCTGCCCCGCTCCGGCCGATGCCCCCGCCGTACCGCAACAACAGGTGACCAACCTGGCGTTCCAGGGACCGATCATCCAGGTCCGTCGGCGGATCCAGCAGTTCCAGCAGCGCATCGGTGGCCGCGATCGCGTCCCCCCGGTCGGTGGCCATCATCAACATCCCCAACGCCGTACGGGCCGCTCGGTCCAGTCGCCCGACCGACCCGAGGTCCAGCAGGGCCAACTGCTCGGTGTCGAGCACGAAGATGTTGCCGGGGTGCAGATCGGCGTGGAAGACGCCACTCACCATCACCTGTCGCATCACCGCGGTGAACAGGTCGCGTCCCATCTCGGCGCGCCGCTCGGCCGGCAGATCGGCCAGATGATCCCCGGCCTGCGACAGCGCTCGCCCCTGGAGTCGTTCCATCACCATCAGTCGTTCGCTGGACAGCTCCGGGTACGGAGTCGGCACCCGGACCGCCTCGCTGGCCGCGGCCACGGCCTGCATGTTGGCCAGCTCGATGCGATAGTCCAATTCCTCCTGCAGCGAGGCGGCAAAACCGTCTCGCAGAGCCACCACGCCGAGCGCCCGCCCCCACCCGGTCGCGCGTTCGATGCGGCGTGCGAGCTGGTCGAGGATGTCCAGGTCGGCGGCTGCCTGCGCGCGGGCCCGTGGACGTTGCACCTTGATCACCACAGCGGTGCCGTCGAGCAGCGTCGCAGCGTGAATCTGGGCCACCGAGGCGGCCGCCAGCGGAGTGGGGTCGACGTCGGTAAAGACCTCGTCCACGCCGCGCCCGAGCTCACGTTCCACGACGGGGCGGATCATGTCCCACGGTTCGGCCGGCACGGCCGAGTGCAGGCTGGAGAATTCAGCGACAAAGGCCGACGGCACGACGTCGGGACGGGTGGCGAGCATCTGGCCAAGCTTCACGAACGTGACACCGGCATCGGTCATCGCCTCGCGCAGCGCCCGGGCAACCCGGGCCGGGGACTCCGTTCGTGCCCGGGGTCGCAGGTACCCGGCCAGGCCGTGCTTGGCCAGGATGCCGATGATGGCGAGATACCGCTTGGCGCGAACCCGACGGGCCGGCATCGACCGCAGCAGCTGAATCGGACCCGGCAGCGACCCGGTCGGGGCGAAGGCCTCGAGGATGACCATCACGATGACCTGGAGCACCACGATCCACGCCACGATCAGGATCGTGACGCCCGACATGATCAACACCGGCGCCGGTACGTAACCACCGGCCGGCATCGTACGAAGTTCCGCCACCCCCAGGGCCCGCCACGCCGCGGCGACGACGGGACCGGCAACGGAGCTGACCACCAGGCTGATCAAGAAGGTCCGCGGCCACCCGACCGGCGTGCCCAGCAGGCGTCGCGACAACAACCCCAGCAGGCCGGCATTGATCAGGGCCGCCACCACCCACACGACAGCGTCCATCAGGTCTCCACGTCCAGCACTCGGCCACCGGGCCCAGCCTAAGCGGTTCCCCTCGGGAGGGAGGACGCCTGCGTTCGCGGCGGGCGAGGTCGCAGGCGAACCGCACGCAACGTGCGGGCGTCGGCGAAGCCGACCTCTTTGGCGGCGGTCTCGTAGGTCGCCCCCGCCGCGCCCCGGAGCGGGGGCGGGGGGGCGGGGGGGGCGGG
>JAKDKP010000213.1 GCA_030453285.1 Propionibacteriales bacterium | reverse complement strand
GTCCGGTACACCGGCGGCGAGCAGGTCGGCCACACATCGGTACACCGGCACCGTCACCGGAACACTCGGTCCGGCACCGGCCGGATCGGCGACACCGATCAACTCGACGCGGCCGGACCGCTGCAGGCGAGCCAGTCTGGCGAGATGGTACTCACCGAACCCGTGCGTGCCGGCCAGCCCGATCGAGACCCGTGTCATCGAAGCGCCGTCAGGCGATCTCATACAGGCCGGTCAGCACACCCCGCGCCAACAGATGCGGCAGCAGCGTGAAGTTCACCGCCGCGCAACTCGCCGAGGAATCCAACCCCAGGTCGTCGGTGCCGAGTGCGTGCACTGCAAACATGTAGCGGTGCGGGCCGTCCCCCGGTGGCGGCGCCGCCCCACCGAACCCGTCGGAACCGTAGTCGTTGCGGACACTGAACGCGCCCGACGGCAGTTCGCCACCGGCCGGCAGCGTGGTCACCGAGGGTGGGATTCCGACCGCCACCCAGTGCCAGAATCCGCTGGGTGTCGGGGCATCGGGGTCGAAGCAGGTGATCACGTACGACTTCGTGCCCTCCGGCGCGCCGGACCAGTTCAGCTCCGGCGCACTGTCCCCGCCGGCCTGGGCATGCTCGTTGGGCAGGGCAGAACCGTCCGCGAAGGACGGACTGGTCAACTGCATGACCGCAGCAGGTGGCAGCAGGTCGTACGGATCGGGGGCGTCTGGTCGGTCGAGGCTCATGGCCTGACCCTATCGTCGAGGCTCGCCGAGGACATGGCCCTCCATTGATCAGTCCGCCGGATGCATCCGCACCGAGAGGCAGGTGACGCACCCCTCGAGCTTGATGAACTCACTGATCGACACCGTGACGACCTCCAGGCCTCGCTCGGCATACAGGTCGGCGGTCCGGGGCGCACGGTCGGCCATCAGGACCGTGTTCTCACCAAGAACCACGACATGGGCACCCTCGGGCTCCGGGACCTCGAGGAATTCCGGCCACAGGCTCGAATCGTCGACCAGCGGGCGGTATCCGACCACGGTTCCGTCCGGCAACGCGGTGACCTGACTCTTCAGGTGCAACGTCTTGGCGATCGGTACCACCACCACCTGCCATCCGACAGCGTTCAGGTGGTGGGCCAGTGCCGCGGCTCCGGCCGCCGTGGTCCGCCCCCCGACGCCGACATAGGCGGTACGTCCCACCTTCAGCACATCGCCGCCGTCGAGGCGGACGTCACCGGCCACCGGTGCCTCGGACAAGTCGACCACCCTCAGACCAGCAGCCACGGCGGCAGCACGGGAGGTGGTGGTCTCGGGGCGACGCGACGGGGCGCCCGGAGCGGTGATCACGGCCAACTCGTCGACCAGCACCATGCTGTCCTCGACGAACACGCCATCGGCCAGATCCGGAGTGGGGTCCAGCTCGACGATCGCGTAGCCAGCCTGCTGGAGCGCGCCGACGTAGCCCTCCCACTGCTCGTGTGCCAGCTCGGGGTCCAGATCAAGGCTGCGCTCCACATGGGTGACCAGTCCCTCGACCAGGTGCGGGCTCGGGCGACGGACAAACGCTGCCGGTGCCGACAGCGACGAGTCGGTGGTCATCGCGTCAGGCTATCGGTTTCCTCGGCACCCTTGCTGTTTCCTTGGCACCCTTGCCGAGCGCCATCGGCTTGCAGCAGACTGACCGGCACCCCGTACGGGGCACTCAACGAAGGGGGCCCGATGGCGGCTTGGTCAGGGCAACTTCTACGCCGCAAACCCACGGCCGACTATGCCGCCGAAGCGGAAGGCGGCGGTGGGACCGACCAACTGCGACGCACCCTCGGGCTGCTGCCGTTGATGATGATCGGCATCGGTGGCACCGTCGGCACCGGCATCTTCTTCGTGCTCAATCAGGCCGTGCCGGTGGCCGGCCCGGCGGTGATCATCTCGTTCCTGGTCGCTGGCGTTGTCGCCGGCCTGACGGCATTGTGCTACGCCGAACTGGCCAGCTCCGTACCGGTGTCAGGATCGTCCTATTCGTACGCCTACGCCACACTGGGCGAGATGCCAGCCATGGCGGTCGCCGCGTGCCTGATGCTGGAGTACGGCGTGTCGACGGCCGCAGTGTCGGTCGGCTGGTCGGAGTACCTCAACGAGTTGCTCAACAACCTGTTCGGCCTCACCATCCCCGCGATGCTCTCCTCGTCGCCCGAACAGGGCGGGCTGATCAATCTGCCGGCCATGGTGCTGGTCGCCTTGTGCACCCTGCTGCTGATCCGGGGGGCGAGTGAATCCACCACGGTGAACACGATCATGGTGTTCATCAAGCTCGCTGTGCTCGCGCTGTTCGCTGTGATCGCCATCCAGGGGTGGTCGGTCGACAACTTCGCCAACTTCGCCCCGTTCGGCGCCTCCGGCATCACCTTGGCGGCCGGCGTCATCTTCTTCTCGTTCATCGGGCTGGACTGCATCGCCACCGCCGGTGAGGAGGCAAAGAACCCGCAGCGGAATCTGCCGCTGGCCCTCATCGGCGCGCTGATCGTGGTGATCGCGGTCTACATGGTCGTCGCCGTCGTCGCCGTCGGCGCCCAGCCGTGGACCGAGTTCGAGGGACAGCAGGCGGGGCTGGCAGCCATCCTGACTCTGGTCACCGGATCGAATTGGCCGGCCACGGTGCTCGCCGCGGGAGCGATCATCTCGATCTTCAGCGTCACCCTGGTCACACTGTACGGACAGACTCGGATCATGTTCAGCATGTCCCGCGACGGCATGATGCCGCCCATCTTCCACCGGGTGAACCGACGCACGATGACTCCGGTGCCGAACACCCTGATCGTCGGTGCGGTGATTGCCCTGCTCGCCGGCTTGATCCCACTGAACTTCCTGGCCGAGATGACCAGCATCGGGGCGCTCACGGCCTTCATCGTGGTGGCCGTCGGCGTCATCGTGCTCCGTCGTCGGAAACCGGATCTCTCCCGAGGATTCTCGGTGCCGTTGTATCCGATCACTCCGATCCTGGCCATTGTTGGATGCCTGTGGATCATCAAGGACCTCCGCCCGATCACCTTGATCGTCTTCGGCGTCTGGACGGTCATTTTCCTCGTCGTCTACCTCCTGTACGGCCGGCGCCACTCCCTGCTCGGCCAGAAGGACCTGGTCCGATGACCATCGTCGGTGGAGTCTCGGTGATGCATCAGACCCCTGATGCTGTGCTGCTGGCCGCCATGCTCGCCCGCTCGGCGTCGACCGACCTCGCGCTGGCGACGGTGGTGCCGGCGCCGTGGACCGGGAAGGGCGCGCAGATGGATCGGGACTATCGCGACCACCTCGTATCGGTCGCCGGCGCCACGGTGTCACGTCTGGCGCGTTCGGTCCCCGAGGATGTCGAGTGTCGGATCGACGTGCGCCAGTCCGCATCGGTGTCGGAGGGCCTGGTGGAGGCCGTCGGTGAGGAGGAGGCGCCGATCCTGGTGCTCGGATCCTCCACGGCCGGGCTGATTGGTCGGGTCAGCCTCGGCAGCGTCACCGAACGCCTGATGCACAGCTCGCCGGTCCCGGTCGCGGTCGCGCCGCGCGGGTTCAGTACTCGCGACACCCAACGCGTCACCCGCGTCACCATCGCGTACGCGGTCGGGCCCGACGAGACCAGCATGGTCAAGCAGGCAAGCCAGCTGGCCGGCAGCATCAATGCGACCACCCGACTGGTCTCCTTCGCCGTACGACCCGAGGCGCCGCTCACCAGCGGGGTGGGGCCGCGGGCCGAGCAGGAGGTCCTGGACGAGTGGGAGGCGTTTCAGCAGAAGGCCGCTGGTCGTCTGCGATCGCAACTGGAACGGCTCGATCCTGCGCCGGAACAGGAAGCTCCCACGGTGGGGCGCGGCACGACGTGGGCCCAGGCCTTGAAGTCCGTGCCGTGGGCCGAGGGTGACGTCCTGGTCGTCGCCTCCAGCCGCTCGGCACGCTCGGCCCGGGTGTTCCTGGGCAGCACGGCCTCGAAGATCAGCAGGCACTCCCCTGTGCCGGTGATCGTCGTCCCACGCCGCGCCCTCAAGCGCTGAGACACCCGGCGCACGTGGGGCCGACCCGCACGCCGCCCCACGTCGCTGATGATCTTGCTCAGCGTTGATCTCGCTCAGCGTGATGTTTGCTCAGTGACCCTCCGTCACCGAACGATTCAGGGCGCCGAGAACGGCCCTGAGTGAGGCGACGATGGTGTTCGCATCCAGCCCGACCCCCCAGACGACCTGGCTGTCGTCGCCACGGCCGATCTCACACTCCACGTACGCCGCGGCTCGGGCGTCACCACCGGCGGACAGGGCGTGCTCCTGGTAGTCGAGCACGTGTGCCTCGACCCCGATCGAGCCGAGTGCGTCGACGAATGCCGAGATCGGACCATTGCCCTCACCGGTGATCTCCTTGCGCACACCATGATCGGCGATCATCGCCGTCACCGCGTCGCGCTCGCCGTTGTGGCCCGAGGTCGAGGACACCGACACCAGGCCGTACGGTTCGGTGCGCTGGAGGTATTCGGCATCGAACACCTCCCACAGCAGGGCCGAGGACACCTCGCCACCATCGGTATCGGTGCGCTGCTGCACGACGCGGGAGAACTCCATCTGCAGGCGACGCGGCAGGTCGAGGCTGTGCTCGGTCTTCATGATGTAGGCCACCCCACCCTTGCCGGACTGCGAGTTGACCCGGATCACCGCTTCGTAGGTGCGGCCGACGTCGGCCGGATCGATCGGCAGGTACGGCGCCTCCCATTCGATCTCGTGCATGGTCCTGCCCTCGGCGGTCGCCTTCTTGTCGAGCGCGTCCAACCCCTTCTTGATGGCGTCCTGGTGGGACCCCGAGAAGGCGGTGTACACCAGATCTCCTGCGTACGGATGGCGCGGGTGGACCGGCAGGTTGGTGCAGTACTCCACCGCACTGCGGATCTCGTCGATCTTCGAGAAGTCGATCTTGGGGTCGATGCCTTGGCTGAACAGGTTCATCCCCAGGGTGACCAGGTCGACGTTGCCGGTCCGCTCGCCGTGCCCGAACAGGCACCCCTCGACCCGATCGGCGCCAGCCATCAGGGCCAGCTCGGTGGCCGCAACCGCGGTGCCTCGATCGTTGTGCGGGTGCAACGAGATCGCCACGTTGTCGCGGTTGCGGACGTGGCGGGAGAAGTACTCGATCTGGTCGGCGTAGGTGTTGGGCGTCGACATCTCCACCGTGGCTGGCAGATTCAGGATGATCTCGCGACCGTCCTCGGGTTGCCAGGTGTCCATCACCGCGTTGCAGACCTCGATCGCGTAGTCGGTCGGGGTCTGGGTGAAAATCTCCGGGGAGTACTGGTATCCGAACTCGACGTCGCCCAGGAACTGTTCGGCGTACTTCATGATCAACTC
>JAKDKP010000212.1 GCA_030453285.1 Propionibacteriales bacterium | reverse complement strand
GGCACCAGCGAGGTCAGCACCGCGACGCCGGCGGCATACAGGGCCACGATGATGATCACGGTGACCAGGTGCAGCATCCACACCGAGGCGTCGAAGATGATCATGGTGAAGATCGCGACCGCCAGCAGAGTGCCCAGCGCGGCCAGCACCACCCCGCCCGGCGGCGCCAGTTCTGTGGGAGCGAAGAAGGCGGGCAGCGCGGTGAGGATGCCGGCCAGTTGCAGCACGGCAATGATCATCGAGGCGCGGGCTCCGCCCCGCCAGGCCGGCACGAGCAGCGCCAGGGTTGTCACCGTCGCAACGGCTGCGAAGACGGCGATGACCATCGGCACGATCCCGATCCTGCCGGTGGCCGGGTCGGGGCCGATGATCAGCGCCGGCACCAGGCCGGCGACGGACAACACGACGGCCAGGATCAGGCCGATCCGGCGGATCTTCATGATCCGTAGCCGGCTCGACGGGCCCGTACGATGGCCTCGGCACGGCTGACCACCCCAAGTTTGAGAAAGATTGCCGAGATGTGGTTGCCGACGGTCTTGGCTGCGATGTGCAGCTGGCTTCCGATCTCGTTGTTCGACAGCCCTGTCGCGATGAGTTCGAGCACCTCACGCTCCCTGGTGGTCAACTCCGGGAACGGCTCGGTCCCGGTGGCACGGACCCGGGCGAGAAGCTGTCGGGCAACCTGCGGGGAGAAGACTGCGGCCCCGCTGGCCACCGTCCGCAGGGCCCGTTCGATGTCGCCGGGATCGGCCCCCTTGAGCAGGTAGCCCTGGGCGCCGGCGGCCAGGGCATCGGCGACCAGTTCGTCCTCGTCAAACATGGTCAGCACCAGAACGGCCGTCCCCGGCAGGGCGGCTCTGATCTTCCGAGTGGCCTGGACCCCATCCATGATCGGCATCCGGAGGTCGAGTACGGCCACATCGGGCCGCGACAGCAGCGCCTCCCGAACTGCCGAAGCGCCGTCCTCGGCCTCGCCGACGACCTCGATGTCGACCAGTGTTCCGAGCAGGGCGATCAGGCCACCCCGCACGATCGGGTGGTCGTCGGCGACAAGCACGCGGATCGGCGGCCCCATGAAGACATTCTGCCGCCATGCGACACGGTGGCGTAGGGGCCAGCCCCTGGATCTGTCGGGCAGTTTCCCGAGAAGTTCTCGGTCGTGCAGGGCGCTCGCCCCACGACCAGGGCGTGGCCTGCGGGCCACCGTCTCTGATGAAGCTCGCACTCGGCAAGCTTCATCGTCGAAAGGCTCGTCATGTCTGCATCATCGGTTCTCCCGCGGTCGTCGCCACCGATCTCCGCGCCCGCGAACGGCTCGCCCCAGCGGCCCCGTACGTTGCGTACGGGTCTGGTCCTGTCCCTGCTGCTGCTCGTGGTGGGGGCGATTCCGGCGGTCACGGACTTCGGCCTCGATGGTTCTGCGTGGGACGTCGTCGTGATCATCGCCGCGGTGATCGCACCGTCGATGGCCATCGCAACGCTGTTGCTGGTGCCCTTTGCCTGGAACGGAAAGCCCGGTCCGGCCTGGGCCATCGCGCTGATCCAGATGGCGTCAGTCCCGTTCGCCATCCCGGCGTTCCTGCTGTTCGGCAACGGCGAGGTGCCGCTGGCGGCGCCTCTCTCCGCCACGGTCGGGGCGCTGCTGAACTTGTTGGCCGCCGCCTTGGTTCTTGGCGGATTGCGGCATCGGCGTACGGCGAGCTGATCTCTCGATGGTTGGGTCGCGGTCTGCCGACCGCCGAGCGAGATCCTCGCTCGGCGGTCGTCGTGGACTACGCAGTCCCCTCCGGGATGCCCGTGCGGGTCGAGCGGCGAGTGTCGGGCAGTGCGAGCCAGACGACGCCGACGATCGCAGGCAGGAAGAAGGCGACCTTGACGATGACCGGGAGTTCCTGGGAGGCGTTGTAGGCCGCAACGGCGAGGCCGAGCGCGGCCACGGCGGCGCCGATCCACCAACCTGCTTGCGACCGCGACAGCGGACGGACGAGCAGGTAGAGAGCGCTGGTGAGCAGGGCAATGCCACCGATGGTGAAGAGGTAGGTGAGTGTCATCGACGCGGCATCGCCGAGGCTCAGGCCCTGGGCGTTCGGGTAGCTGTAGGCGCCAGCCAGACCGTTCCGGACGCCGTCCGAGGCGAGGGCAGTCACTGCGATGGCTATGACACTGGCGACGGCCCCCAGAGCGGTGACGGTGCGAGAGCGGGACATGGTGGGTACTCCTTCGCGGGAATGTGAGACACGATGTCTCATCGGGTGCCTGGAAAGACTATGAGATACCATGTCTCAATGCAAGGGAGTCAGGGCAGGCGTCCACACCGCACCGAGGCGGAGACACGCGAGCTGGTCGCCAATGCACTCATCGATCATGTCGCGGAGCAGGGCATCGGGGTCGTTCCCGACCTGCCGATGGAGGCGATCTTGGGGCAGGCGGGGGTCTCACGGGCCTCGGCGTACCGGCTCTGGCCGGGCAAGGCTCAGTTCCGCACATTCGCTCTCGAGGAGTGCGTGGCGGGACACGCGATGGGGACCCTCGATCCTGTACGGGCGCTGGATCTGGCTCGGGAGAGCCTCGCAGCGAACGCCGACCCACTCACGGGCGCGGCGCACTTCGTCAAGCTGGCGGCAGACGAAGAGCTCATGCTGCTGCTCACCACCCCACGGTGGCGTGCCTTCGCGTCGTTTCACGCGGTAGCAGCGTCAACCCCAACCCCCGAGCTTGCGCGCATGTTGGCCAAGATCGATCGGGAGGACCTGTCCCGACTGTCCCTCTTCTACACCGCGGTGGCAGAGGCGTGGGGGCTGAAGGTCCGCGACGACACAGACATCGAGCAGACGGCCGCGGCTGCGCTGATGCTCGCGCGCAGCGCGGTCGTGAGGTCGCTCGGGTCGGGAGACGACGTCGTGCGCACGACCTACGCGAGCGCTCTGGCGGCGCTGGTACGCGGATCCTTCGTCCTCAATGAGGGTGCCATCGTCGACTGGGGTCCTCTGGAGGGCATCGCCAACGCCACCCTCGTACCGCAGGTCGAGGACTAGGGGCGGCATCGGTGGGCAGGACCGATGTCGTGGCTGATGGGCCAAGCACGTCGTACGAGTGGAAGCCGCGGCTCCCTGCTGTGCTTGTGGTGAGGCCCGGGCAATTGCCCTGATCAGATCCACTGCGCCAGCAGCCCTTGTGGCAGGTCGATGGGCAGCAGGGACGGCAGGAACAGCAGCACCACGTACAACACGATGGTGTAGATGATCACGGTCCGGGTGCGTGCCCGGGCGACGATCAACAGGAACAGTGGGACGAAGATCATCACCGCAGCGAGGTAGCCGAGCAGCCCTGTCAGTGCCAGGAATCCCGCCATCCAACAGAACGTCCGAAAGGCGAAACCAGCGTCGGGGGTCCACCAGGGACCGTGGCTGAGCGGTACTGCGCGGTCGACGACCGGTGTCTCGCCCTCGTCGCCACCACCTGATCCCACGGCCGAGCCGTGGCCAGGGAGAGTCGCCGTACTGCCTCCCGAACGCCCGCCCCCGACGAGTGCCGGCTCGGGTAACTCCACCGACGCGTCGTCACCCGATGCCATGGCTCCTCGGCCCGCCGATGCGGTGGCAGCTCGCCGAATCCGTCGGTACAACAGCAATTCCTGGGTCAGCAGCACCGCGGCCAGCACTGAGCCGCCCAGACCGATCAGCTGTGGCACCAGTCGCGCATCGGGTGAGTACCCGGCCGAGATGACCAGGGATCCGAGGAAGACCAGCAGCAACAACGCGGCAACCCCGACCGACCACGGTGAATCCTTCAACGGTGCCTCATCATCAATCGGGCTGGAGGTGGCCGGCTGATCCTTGGCACCGGCACCGCGGCGGCTGCGCAGCCGCTTGATCACCTGCAGCAGGATCGGCACCACCAGGATGGCCAGGAAGATCAGCACCCCTGGACGCAACATCCAGCCGAACCCGTCGTAGAGGCTGTCGGTCAGGAAGTAGTAGCGCTCCAGGGGGATCGCCAGCACAAAGCCGATCAAGAACGGTGCCCGCGGGAAGCCGGTCGACTTCAGCACCCACCCCAGGACGCCGAGGAGCACCATCACCCACAGGTCACCCAACTGTTTGCCATCCTGGAATGACCCGAGCAGCATGATTGCCACCAGTCCGGCGGCCAGCACCGCGAAGGGGACCTTCGTCAGAGCCGACAACGGTTTCACCGCGAAGAAGCAGAACAGCGCTCCAACCACCGAGGCGATGGCGAAGGACCACACGATCAGATACATCAGATCCAGATGCTCGGTGATGATCGAGGGTCCGGGCTGGATCCCGTACGTGAGCAGCATGCCCAGCAACATGGCCGAGGGAACCCCGCCGGGAATGCCGAACAGCAGGGTGGGGATCAGGTCACCGGCCTCGACGGAGTTGTTGGCGCTCTCGGGGCCGACGATTCCGCGCGGATCGCCCTTGCCGAACTTACGCTTGTCCTTGGCCGTCGCCACCGCTTGGCCGTACGCCAACCAGGTGCCAGCGGTCGCCCCGACGCCAGGCAGCACCCCTGCCCAGATGCCGATCAGTGAGCCTCGTAGCACCTGGGTCCAGTGACCAAGCCATTCACGAATACCCGAACCCCAGCCGCCACCGACCTTGACCGACTGCCCATCCCCGGTGCGTTGGCTGGCGCGGGAGGCAATCTCGGCCAGTCCGAACACGCCCAGCGCCACCGCGACCAGTGACAGACCATCCCCCAGGAACAAGCTGTCGAAGGTGAATCGTTCCTCGGCCGTGGTCGGCGAGGTCCCGACCATTCCCAGCAGCAGCCCGAGCAATCCGGCCCCCAGTCCCTTGACCACGTTGCCACGGGAGAGCACGGCGGCCAGGGCAACGCCGAGGACGGTCAACATGAACAGTTCGGGGCTGGCGAACGACAGCACCAGTGGCCTGGCCAACGGGATGGCCAGCGTCAGCCCCACAGCTCCGATCACGCCACCGGCCATCGACGACAGGAAGGCGAGGCTCAGAGCCCTCTTGGCCTCACCATTCTTGGCCATCGAGTACCCGTCGAGCATGGTCACCGAGGCCGAGGCCGAGCCGGGCGCTCCCAACAGGACCGCCGAGACCGTGTCGGAGGTGTGAACCACCGCCAGCGCACCGATCAACAGCGCCAAGGCCGGCGCGGGTTCCATGCCAAAGGTGATGGGAAGCAGGATGGCCACGGCTCCGGTGCCGCCCAGGCCCGGGATCAGACCGATCACCAGTCCGGCGACGACCCCCACCCCGAGCATCAACAACATCGATGGGTCCGCCAGGGACGCCAGTGCGGCAAGTGCTGCATCAAACATGTCGATTCCTCACTGAACTTCGATGCCGTAGGTGTCCTTGA